>JAUXFX010000238.1 GCA_030622635.1 Bacteroidota bacterium | reverse complement strand
CAGCAGTTAATAATGGCAAAATAACCCCTCGTGTTGTGCGAAAACTTATAAAAAGAATGAATGCTATCAGTAAAAATACGATTGGTATTAATCTTACAATATCAGATATTATCAAGTACGAAACATCGTTCATCATCATTGGCATGCCGCCGAAATATAGTTTCTCAGGCAAATTAAGCTGTATGATTTTTTCTTTGATTTCAAAAGCTAATTCTTGTTTGTCAATATCATTGAGCATTGTAAACATAATAAGGGTTGAGGTCCCGTCTTCCGAAACAATCGAACCTTTGTACATTTCTTTTGAAAAAACCCGGTGTTTAAGACTATCCAATTCCTGTTGTGTATCAGGCATGTCGTACTCATCAACAAGTTTGCCTATTTCAATTCCCCATTCACTTCCTTTAATATCAATAACATCAGTAAGACTTGTTACTGTAGAAATGCCTTTTGTGTATTTTAATGTATCGGTAATTTGTTTTACATGCTCTATTACTTCTTTCGTAAAAATGTTTTCGGTTTCAAGGACAATCATGCCCAAATCATTCCCTCCAAATTCTTTACCTATATTTTTATACAGCAAGGCAACAGGGTCATCATCGGGTAAAGAACTTATTATATCGGAATTGATTTTTATATCTTTAAGTTGATAGCTAAAAAATGCTGTTAACCCAATAACTACAATAATTATCAGCCATTTTAATTTTATTATTCCTTCTGACAATTTGTCCATTCTATCTGATTTTTATGTTAGTACTTTTTTATTTTGAAATAGACTCATATCCATATTTATAATTTTTTAATATAGCACCTTGTCCTTTTGTGTTGTCTGTATTCAAATTTATTCCACAAATTACTGATATTAAAATTACTTTCAAGCTCTCGTGTTGATTCAATATTTGTAATCCCGTTTTTTAAAAAAGCCCTCCCCAGATCGTTAAAAATAATAGCATTAACTCCTTTGCCCCTGTACTTTTTTTGTATTGCAATAAGTAAGGAGTCTACAGTGTGATTTTTCCGCAAAGCATACATTATTCTTAAAAAACCAAAAGGGAAAAGCCTGCCATTTGACTTTTGCAATGCTTTTGAGAGTGACGGCATACATATTCCGAATCCAACTACTTTATCTTCTGAATTTAAAATAATTAACACATATTCGAGCCTGAGAAAAGGGATAAATTGTTTTTTTAATTCTTTGATTTGTTTTTTTGTTAACTCAGAGAAGGCATAAAGGTGTTTATATTCAGCATTTAGAAGTTGAAATATTTCATCGGAATATTTTAAAATGTCTTTTTTATTTTTAAGTTCCGCACTATGTAACTTATGTTTTTTCTTAATAAGCCCGGCTATTTTTATATAGTTTTCAGGTACGGATTTGGGCACTTTCACGTTATATTCTACCCAATCAACATCTTTTTTATATCCTAATTTTTCAATAAGTTTTGAATAGTACGGATAATTATAATGTGCAAAAGATGTTGGTAATTCATTAAATCCTTCGATAAGAACACCCGATGAGTCAAAAGATGAAAATCCAAGCGGGCCGTGTATATATTTCGCATTGTTTTGTTTTGCCCAAGTTTCAACAGCATTACATAAATGTTGCAAAACATTTATGTCTTCAATAAAATCAATCCAACCGAAACGAACATACTTTTTACTGATTTTTTTGTTATAATTATGATTAATAATGCCTGCAACTCGTCCAACGATTTCATTGTTTCTGTATGCAAGCCAGAATTTTGCTTCACAAAATTCGAATGCAGGATTATTTTCTTGAGTAAATATCTGCATCTCTTTTGAGTGAAGTGCAGGTATATAAAATTTGTTATGCGAGTATAATTTATCCGGAAATTTAATAAATTTTTTTAATTCATTTTTGGTTGATATTTCTTTTATAGTGATTTTCATTGCTGTTACTTTCTTATTATAATAGCACCGGTTGAATATCCTCCCCCAAATACCGTAATTGCAATTAACCTCATTTTAAATTTGTATATTTGCTATATCAAGAGAAAAATTTCCAGGGTGTTTAGCTCCTACATTTTGGTAGTACCCATTTACTTCTTGCATTACTGTTTTGATATTATCGGTTTCATGAATTACCCCCTTTATTCCGATTTCCTTTTTTGTGTAGTCAATATATCCTGCTATAATCGGTACGTTTGTTCTTTTCGATATGTAATAAAAACCTTTTTCCCAATGTGTTTTCAGATATCTTGTGCCTTCCGGAGAAAGGGCAATACATAATTCTTCGTTATTTTTTAATAGACCTGCGATTTGAAATATTAAATTATTTCTCTTGCCTTTTCTGTCAACAGGGATACATCCAAGGGGTTTCATAACCATACTCATGGGGAATATTAAAAATTCCTTTTTATATAATATTTTGTATTTGACACCTGTTTGGTTGAGAAATAATATAAGTATCAGCCAATCCCATACACTTGTATGTGGCGCAATTATTAATATTGATTTATTAATTCCAGGGAATGCTCCATTAATTTTCCAATCCAAAATATTGTTCAAAATGAAACCTGCAACTGTTCTCATTAATATTCTTAATAAATTATTGCCTGAAATTTATTTAATCCCTTCAAAGATTATCGCCGGGGGGATATTTAATAAAACAAATTTCCAGTTTGCTTTTTTAAACTTGCGGTTAATTAAATGAAATATCAACCATGAATACTGGTAGGTTATGAACCGGCCTTTTTCATTTAATAATGTAAAAGTTCTGTAAATAATTCTTCTCCTCGCTCGCCTGTCTAAAAATGTAAATGGTATTGTTGAAATAATGTAATCCACGCTTTCTGTTTTGTGCCTGTTTTTTAAAATCAACTGGGCGTTTTCCGCACCGGCATTAATTATTATTAGGCGCTTATCTTTTATTTGGTGTAAATCATTTATAAAATATTTATTTGTCTCAAAAACAAATAATGCAGCATCATCATGCATGTTGTCAAGTATTTTTTTTGTAATCACTCCTTTACCCGGTCCATATTCGACAATAATTTTTGCTTTTTGAAAATCAATTTTTTCAATAATTTTTTTTACAATTATTTCTGAAGATTCGAAAATGGCCCCTACATGTTTATCTTTTATAAAACTTTTCAATAGCAAATTATCCATAAACTTATATTATCTCTTTAGTATCCCGTTAAAAAGAATATCAATCAACGAGCTCAACTGGCTTTCAAAATCCGTATCCACTTTTTCAATAAAAAATGGGATTTCAAAACCTTTTAAGGCAATAACTATTGCTTTGGCCGTTAGATTAATATTTTCAATTTTAAATTCATTATTTTCAACCCCTTCGGTTAATATTTCACTGATCATGCTGATTTCCTGATTGTCAAAATCTTCCCTTATTTTTTCAATGATCTTAAAATCCTGTAAATAGTCGTTCCGTAAAGCCTCATAATAATTAGCCAGAACATTAATAGTCATCATACGGGTTATGAAATAGTCTTTCAATTTTTCCTTAGTGCTGGATTCAGAGAGAATTACATCAACTAAACTTATTTTTAATACGTTAACCTCTTTTTCAATTACTGCCTTATAAATATCCTCTTTATTTTCAAAATAGGTATAAATGGTCCTCCTTCCTTTGCGTGCTGCAACAGCAATATCACCTATAGAAGTTTTTGCAAACCCGAACCTTTTAAAAATATTCCGGGCGGTTTCCAAAATGATATCCTTAGAACTTGTTGTAGCCATAATGATAATTTTTATTTATACTCAACTGCACATTATTTGTTTTATTGTGCAAATATAATTTATTTTTTTATTAGTTTTGCAACTTGATTTTAAT
>JAUXFX010000097.1 GCA_030622635.1 Bacteroidota bacterium | reverse complement strand
GGGTTTGTCCATTGCAAAGGAAACACAGGAAATCCCAGCCTGTCGCCATCACGTTTACTTAATTTTCCTTTGCCATCCGGTTTTAAAATAAGAGGCATGTGAGCAAATTCGGGCATTTCGTTCTCCCAGCCAAAAGCTTTGTATAATAAAACATGAAGCGGAGTTGAAGGTAACCATTCCTCACCCCTGATAACATGTGTTATTTTCATAAGATGGTCGTCAACAATATTTGCAAGATGATAGGTTGGCATTCCGTCTGATTTAAACAGCACCTTATCATCTAATTCCGATGTGTTAACAATTACCTTTCCGCGAATTAAGTCGTTAACAATAACCTCATCATTCCCTGGCATCTTAAAACGGATCACATAAGGTTCGCCCGATTCTAAAAGTTGTTTAACTTCTTCATTAGTTAAAGAAAGGGAATTTTTCATTGAACCTCTTGTAATAGCATTATATTGTTGGGTTGAAGATTTTTCAGCTTTTAAGCGGTTACGCATTTGCTCTAAATCGTAAGGGGTGTCAAAGGCATAATATGCATCTCCGCTATCAATCAGCTGTTTGGCATATTTCCGGTAAATTTCCTTTCTTTCCGATTGGCGATAAGGCTCATATAGTCCGCCAACAGTTATCCCTTCATCAATTTTTATATTGCACCATTTAAGCGATTCAATAATGTATTCTTCAGCTCCGGGAACATACCTTGCCTGGTCAGTATCTTCTATCCGTAAAATAAAATCACCATTATATTTTTTGGCAAACAAATAATTAAATAATGCTGTTCTTAATCCGCCAATATGCAAGGGTCCGGTAGGACTTGGCGCAAATCTTACTCTTACTTTTCCGTAATCCATGTTTCACGTGTTTTTATAAAAATGCAAAGATAAGAGTAAAATGGGATAATGTAAATTAAAGTGAATTTCGGAAATAAATTTCATTGATTTGACGCAGATTGACGCAGATTTCTTATGAAAAAAAATAATTCTGAAATTGATAGAAATAAAGAAAAATTTGTAGCAACTAATTCATTGATGTACGAATAAATTAAAATGAGTTGTTAATTATTGTCATAAGATTGTTTTATTTTTTGATAAATTTTTTAATCACGAAATTTTTGCCATCAGAAATTTTAATAAAGTAAATTCCTTTTTCAAAATTTGAAGTATTAAGATTGATGTTTTTTCCCCTGAAATATTTTTCAAAAACCATTTTTCCGGAAATATCAAAAATAGTAATATGACGTTTAATTTTTTTAATTTTGGTAAAACATATATTTATTTGATCAGTGCAAGGGTTAGGAGCTAAAGTAAAATAAACAGGATTATCAATTTCATCAATGCTGTGAGTTATGCTGTTAACTTTATTAAGAACTTTGTTTTCGGGATCAACTGCAGTTGAATCAATAGATTTATCAATTTGGATAGTATAATTGTTTACATTATTTGTTTGATTTACAATAATTGAAGTATCTGTGCCATCATTAAAATATAATTTGTATTCCATGAGCATTTTAAATAATGGAGTTATTGCTGTTGAAGTTGTTTGATAAGACGTTAAATCAAACATACTGTCTGTCTGATCCCAGACAATATCATAAATCGGATATCCTTCACCAAAATACCATTGGTCAAAAAAGTAAGTAAAATCCATTAATGTAGTATTTTCAAGAACAGATTTAAAATCCAGACCGGTAGCGGTGCTGTCACAAAACTGCACCTGAAAATCCTTTAAAACCTGAAAGAACAAGTCATCATCCTGTAATTCAAAGCGTATCATATGGACTATGCAGGCACCTTTGGCATAAGAAAGCCTCCCGTCAAATATCCTCATAAAATTTTCAGGGCAAATTAATTCAGGCGGAATATAAATACTTCCTCCGGGCTGAGACAACACGTTATTATGAGCCTGTTCCATCCATATTTTAGGCCATTCTCCACCTGCAATAAATTCATGTGCAAGATAATCGGAATAAGTGGCAAATCCTTCATTTATCCAAATATCACTCCATGTAGCACATGTAACATTATTGCCAAACCACATGTGACCTAACTCGTGAGCAACTATTCCAAAACCAAATCCCCCGATTGTAGTCATGGTTTGATGTTCCATTCCGCCTCCCATTTCTGTTAAACAATGTCCGTATTTTTCTTTATAAAAAGGATACGTACCGTAAAGGTCTGAAAACAGCTCTAAAAATTCAATGGTGCGATCAATTCCGGTTTTGTAATTTTCAAGACAACCAGGAGTATCATATATATAATTTTGTATCAGGATTGAATCGCCGTTAAGGTTTTTGGGCTTGGCATAAATGGTATAATCCTGATACTCAGAAACAGAAAAGGAAATCAGATAATAATCGATCGGATAAAAGGATTTCCATTCGTATCTTACTTTATTGTCCTGAATTGGAGTAGTAGCTGTAAGCAAACCCTGAGAGCCGGCTTTATTGTTTTCAGATGTAGTTAGAAAAACATATACTGAGTCGGCTTTGTCGCTTAAAACCTGCTTGCAGGGCCACCAAAATTTTGCATTAAATGGTTCGGAGAGTGTCCATGTAACATTTTTCCCCCAAACTGTTGATGATTCAGTAAACACTCCTGAAAACTCAATTGGAGGAGGAGGCAGTCCGTGATAATAGATATTTGCAGATATAAAATCACCTTGAACTAATTGTAAAACAGGTACAAAAACATTATCTTCAGAACGGGTAAAACTTAAACTATTTCCATTAAAAACTACTGAGTCTATTGTTAATTCATCAACAAGTTCAAAAGCGAAAGTATCCATAACTTCCACCTGTACTATTGCATTTATTGTAACATTCCCTGAAATATAAGTTGTGTTATTTTCAACATTAATATCAAGAAGGTAAAACTTTACATCGTAGCAATGTACTAAATCGCTTTGTCCTGTACTTTGAAATTTATAATTATTTTGAAAATAATTGTTGTAGGAACAGGAAGTTACCATTCCGTAATCGTTGGGTTTTTGTGAAAAGATCTGTGTTGAAGAAAACAGAATTATAAATACATATATAAGTTTTTTCATCATTAAATATTTATTTAAACATTTTTGTATTTCATTTTAGATGATTCGTGCTAAGTTAGTATCTTTGTCAAAGATATTAAAAAATATTTAATAATTAAAAACGTTTCTATTTAGTAAACTTACTAATAGTATAATACAGCAAA
Organism: Bacteroidota bacterium; assembly: GCA_030622635.1. Taxonomy (GTDB): domain Bacteria; phylum Bacteroidota; class Bacteroidia; order Bacteroidales; family JADFUO01; genus JADFUO01. The sequence goes on along the minus strand of JAUXFX010000097.1, from coordinate 8,195 downwards.
TTAATGAACGATAGTTATTACATTCTGATAAAAAAATTAGACCAATTTATAAGGAAGTATTATTTAAATCAAATAATAAAAGGGGGGATATATTGTATTGCTGTTATTGTTTTATTTTATCTGTTATTTGCTGTTATTGAATACTTTGCTTATTTTGATAGTATAGTCAGGTCAATCTTATTTTATGTTTATTTAATAATAAATATTTTCATAATTGGTAAATTCATTTTTTACCCGGTTTTAAAACTAATTAAAATAGGAAAAATATTATCTTATGAACAAGCAGCAGAAATAATTGGTAAGCATTTTTATGATATTGATGATCGTCTTTTGAATACTTTACAATTAAAAAAAGAAAGTGAAAAAGAAAGCTCAGAATTAATAATAGCAAGCATTGATCAGAAAATAAAAAAACTAAAACCAATTCCTTTTACTAATGCAATAAAATTATCAAAAAACAAACGATATTTGAAATATGCCGTTCCACAGATTTTGGTAATAATTTTATTGTTATTGATTGCACCAAATTTAATTACAGAACCAACAAAAAGAATTATTAATTACAATGAGTTATTTGAAAGACCTTTTCCCTTTAAAATTGAGATTTTAAATGCTAATTTAAAAGTAGCACAGCATGATGATTTTCAGTTAAATGTTAAAATCACAGGTGATGAAGTGCCTGAAAATATTTATTTGGAAACAGATAATCATAAATATCGCCTTACAAAAGATAATACGGTTTCACATCATTATAATTTTGTTAATGTGCAAAAGGATTTAAAATTTAAATTAATTGCAGATAATTATATATCAGATTTTTACAGATTGACAGTATTTCCAAAACCTATTATTCTTAATTTCGAATCTGAAATAATTTATCCGAAGTATATAAACAGAAAAAACGAAACACATCAAAATACAAATGATCTGATAATTCCTGCTGGTACAACGGTAAACTGGAATTTCTTTACAAAAGATGTTAAGGATATTATTGTTAGACATAAAGATAAAAAACAAAAGATTAAAAGTGATAAATCAAATGTAATAAGATTATCAAAATCTTATTTTAATGATCAATTATATTCTGTTTCTGCTTCTAACCGGTTTGTTAAAAACGAAGATTCGCTGATGCTTAAAATCAGTGTAATACCTGATGCTTATCCAAATATAATTGTAGAGGAATATCAGGATTCATTGTTTGATAAAAGATTATATTTTAACGGCTTAATTAAAGATGATTATGGCTTTAATAAGCTCACTTTCAGTTATATGAAATCAGGTGAAGAAAAAAACATTAATAACATAAAAACAGAAAAATTAAGTATTAGTAAAAAAAATAATCAACAACAGTTTTATTATTTTTTTGATATAGATAAATTAGAAGCAAATCCGGGAGATGAAATTGAATATTATTTTGAAATTTGGGATAATGACGCAATTAACGGAATAAAATCTTCAAGATCACAAAAAATGTTTTATAAAATTCCAACATTAAAAGAAATTGAACAAAAAACAGAAGAAAGCAATAAAAAAATTAAAAGTGATATTGAGAAAAGTATATCTGAAATTAAAAAACTACAAAAAGATATTGATGAATTAAATAAAGAGCTGATAGACAAGAAAAAAATAAGCTGGCAGGAAAAGAAACAAATACAGGATTTACTTGATAAATATAAAAATATTCAAGAAAATTTGGAGAATATACAAAAACAAAATGTTGAAAAAGCTTTTAAGGAAGAGCAATATAAAGACATAGATGAAAGAATTATAGAAAAACAAAAGAAATTAGAAGAATTGTTTGAAAACATCTTAACTGACGAATTAAAAGAATTATTTAAGGAACTTCAGGAAATGCTTGATAAAATTCAAAAAGAAGATGTTAATGAAATGCTTGAAAAGTTAAAGTTAAGCAGTGAAGATATTGAAGAACAGCTTGACAGAAATCTTGAATTATTTAAACAGCTTGAATTTGAAAAGATACTTGAAGAAACAATTGAAAAATTAAAAGAATTAGCAGAAGAACAGTTAAAATTATCGGAAGAAACAAAAAATAAAGAAGAGGATAAGGAAAAGCTGGCTGAAGAGCAAAATAAGCTGAATGAAAAGTTTGATGAAATATCCGAAGATATTGATGAGCTAAAGGAAAAAAATGAGAACCTTGAAAATAAACATAAAATTAAAGATACCGGTAAAGAAGAAGAACAGATAAAACAAGAAATGCAAAACAGTCTTCAAATGCTTGAAATGGGCAAATTAAAGAAAGCAGCAAAATCACAAATGAATGCTTCTGACCAAATGAATAGTTTACAACAAATGTTGTTTCAAATGAAGCAAAATATGCAGCAGCAAAGATTAACCGAAGACATAAATACATTAAGAGAAATATTAGAAAATTTGATTGATATTTCATTTGAACAGGAAAAACTCATTAATAAATTGAAAACAACCGATATTGCCGACCCAAAGTACATTGATATTATTCAGCAGCAAAATAAAATAAAAGACGATTTGACAATGGTAGAAGACTCATTAATAGAGTTAGGAAAAAGACAATTTATGATTGAGTATTTTATAAACAACGAAATTGATTTAATAAATCAAAATTTGGAAGTTGCGATTGACAATATTATAGAAAGAAGAAAAAGCATCGCCTCAGCTAAACAGCAATTTGTAATGACCTCGGTCAACAATTTAGCATTATTGCTTGCAGAAACATTAAGAAAAATGCAAAGTAATTTAGCATCACAATGCCAAATGAGTGGAAAAAGCAGTTGTAAACAGCCAGGATGCGGAAGTTCAAAAATGGAATCAATGAGCGAAATGCAGCAACAATTAAATCAACAAATTGAGAAGATGAAAAAAGGTATGTCGGGAAAAGGAGAGTTTGGAAAAGATTTTAATAAAAATTCAATGAGTGAAAAATTTGCACGAATGGCAGCACAGCAGCGAGCAATAAGAAATAAGTTGCAAAAATTCAGAGATGAATTTTCGGAACAGGGAGTAAAAGATGAAGGAATAAATGCAGCAATAAAAAATATGGAAAAAACGGAAGAAGATTTAGTCAATAAAATTATTTCAGAACAAACATTATTACGCCAGCAAGAAATATTAACAAGACTGCTAAAATCTGAAAAGGCTGAATTAAAGCGTGAGAAAGAAGAAAAAAGGGAATCAACAGAAGCAAAAAATAAAGAATATAGTAACCCAAATAAGTTTTTTGAGTATAAAAGAATTAAGTCAATGGAAGCTGAATTATTAAAAACTGTTCCACCAAATTTAAGACATTTTTATAAAGAAAAATTAAACAAATATTTTTATCAATTTCAGGGTTTAAGAAATGAAAGTCAAGAAAGAAAAAATAATTAATTTTAAAGAAAAAATAATTAATCAAATTGAAGAATTTATTGAAGAAATATGCGATTTTTATAATATTAGCAATTCATATTATGCAAATATAATTATTGCCTTAACTGAAGTTATTAATACACAGGATATTATTTCAAAAGAAAATTCTGAAAATAATTATATTAAGATTATATTTTCTAAGAAATCAAAATCATTATCATTTACAATAAATTATGGCAATATTATTTTTGATAAAAACATTATTTTAATAAATGACGAAAAACATGATTTAAATACTGAAAAAGGGAAAAGAAAATTTTTAATTAATTCGCTTGCAGATACCGTTAATTTTAATGAAAGTAAAAACGAAATAGAATTAGTATTTTTTACAACAGGTATAGAAGAAGAAAAATCACAAGAAAGAAAGAAATCCCTTAGCCATTATTACAATTCAAAAAAACAAAAGGTGTAATTAGTTTCAGGTTTCAAGTTTCATGTCCAGAAAAATAGAATTGTTAAAAATTTATTACTAGATTATTATGTCTGAAATTCTATTCTTTTCCGAAAACATTGACTTTAAATTAAAAAACAAGACAATTCTAAATAAATGGCTAGTAAACTCAATTAGCAATGAAGGTAAAAAACCTGAAAATATTAATATTATTTTCTGTAATGATGATTATTTATTAGAGATTAATAAAAAATACCTGAATAAAAATACATTGACGGATGTTATTACTTTTGATTATTCGGAACAAGAAGAAGTTATATCCGGTGAAATATATATCAGCTATCAGAGGATTGTAGATAATGCAACAAAATACAAACAAACGGTTGATAATGAGCTTTATAGGGTTATAATACATGGCATATTACACCTTATTGGTTATAATGATAATACAGAAAATAAGAAAGAAATAATGACTCAAAAAGAAGATTATTATCTATCTTTGCTCTCCAAAATACGTTTCACGTGAAACATAAGTGATGTTTAAGGAATATGATATAATAGTTGTTGGAGCCGGACATGCCGGATGTGAAGCTGCTGCAGCCGCAGCAAACTTAGGTTCGTCAGTATTGTTAGTTACAATGAATATGACAAATATGGCTCAAATGTCATGTAATCCTGCAATGGGCGGTATAGCAAAAGGACAAATTATTCGTGAGATTGATGCATTAGGTGGTTATTCGGGAATTGTTACTGACAGAACAATGATTCAGTTCAGGATGTTGAATAAATCTAAAGGACCGGCAATGTGGAGCCCACGTGCTCAGAATGACAGAGTGATGTTTTCTCAGGAATGGAGATCAATGTTAGAAAAAACTCCTAAACTGGATTTTTGGCAGGATAATGTTGTTTCATTGATTATTGAAAAAGATTCAGTTAAAGGTATTAAAACAGAAATTGGAATTAAAATTTATTCTAAATCTGTAATCCTTACAAATGGAACATTTTTAAATGGAATAATACATATCGGAAAAAAACAATTTAGTGGTGGACGAATTGGTGAAGAAGCCTCTAATAGCCTTACAGGGGAATTGGTAAAATCAGGTTTTATTTCCGACAGAATGAAAACCGGAACTCCTGTAAGAGTTGATGGAAGAACAATTGATTTCACAAAACTGGAAGAACAGAAAGGTGATGAGAACCCTAAAAAATTCTCATTTACGGAAACTCCTAAATTAGTTAAACAAAAAAGTTGTTATTTAACATTTACAAATCTGAAAGTTCATGATATATTAAGAACAGGATTTAAAGACTCTCCCATGTTTGCCGGTAGAATCGCAGGAATTGGTCCTAGATATTGTCCTTCAATTGAAGATAAAATTGAAAGATTTTCTGATAAAGATAAACACCAGTTATTTGTTGAACCCGAAGGCTGGAACACAGTTGAATATTATTTAAACGGATTTGCTTCTTCATTATCTGATATTATTCAATACAAAGCCATAAAAAAAATACCAGGATTTGAAAATGCTAAAATATTCCGGCCCGGATATGCAATAGAATATGACTATTTCCCACCTGTTCAATTAAAAAATACACTTGAAACAAAGCTTATAAAAAATTTGTATTTTGCCGGACAGATTAATGGAACAACAGGATATGAAGAAGCAGGAGCACAAGGTTTAATAGCTGGAATTAATGCTCATAGAAAACTAAATTCTTTATCGGATTTTATATTAAAAAGATCAGAAGCATATATCGGTGTGCTAATTGATGACCTGATAACCAAAGGAGTTGATGAACCATACAGAATGTTTACTTCAAGAGCTGAATACAGAATTTTACTTAGACAGGATAATGCTGATTTACGATTAACTCATAAAGGATTTGAAATAGGTTTAGCATCTAAAGAGAGAAAAAATAGAGTTGATCAAAAACTATCAGAAATTACTAAGATTATTAAATTCATTAAAACTGAAAATGTAAGTCCGGACGATATTAATAATATCCTTATTAAAAAGAATACAAAAGAGATTAATCAAAAAGTTAAAATTTCAAATTTGTTGTTAAGACCTCAAATAGAAATATCTGATTTAATAACCAATATACCAAAATTATCAAATTTTATTTCTTCATTTAATAAAGATATTAGCGAAAGTATAGAAGAGGTTGAAATTTTAACTAAATACGAAGGATATATAAATAGAGAGAAAGAAATTGCAAATAAATTATCAAAATTAGAAAATATTGAGTTACATGAGAATTTTGATTATCAAAGTTTAAAATCAATTTCTTTTGAAGCAAGGGAAAAATTATCAAAAATTAAACCAAGAACAATAGGTCAGGCTGCAAGAATAAGCGGAGTTTCTCCTGCTGATATTTCTGTTTTGGCTGTTTTTCTAGGCAGATAATAATTGTTTCACGTGAAACATTTTAATATGGAAGAATTAAAAGAGTGTATTATTTGTAATCATAAATATTTTAATAATTTTATTGATTGTAAAGATTATTTTTTATCCGAAGAAGTTTTTTCTATATGTGAATGTAGAAATTGTGGTTTTAAATTCACTAACCCTCGTCCATTACCCGATAATCTTCCGGGATATTATGACCCAAATGAATATCTTTCTTATACAAACAGCAAAAAAGGTTTTTTAAGTTCAATTTATCAACTTGTAAAAAATATTACTATTCGCAGAAAATATTTAACTATAAATAAATTATTTTATACAGGTACAATTTTAGATATTGGATGCGGAACCGGAGATTTTTTAAATTATTTCAAGAAAAATAATTGGTTAACTTATGGAATTGAACCAAATAAATTTGCCAGAGACTATGCAATAAAAAATTACAATATTGATGTTAAGCAAGAAAATGAAATAAATAATTTCCCATCTAATCACTTTGATGTTATTACAATGTGGCATTCGCTTGAACATGTTTCCTCATTAAGCGATTTAATTAATAATATAACCCGTATTTTAAAAGATACCGGTATATTAGTTGTTGCTGTTCCAAATTGTGATTCCTGGGATGCTAAATATTATAAAGAGCATTGGGCAGCTTATGATGTTCCCCGGCACTTGTATCATTTTACTCCAAAAACATTAGGCTTACTTTTTAAAAATTATTCTTTTAAAATAGTTAATACTTTTCCTATGATATTTGATTCTTTTTACATAAGTTTATTAAGTGAAAAATATCTTTCAGGAAAAACAAAATATTTTAAAGCACTTGCTAACGGAATAAAATCAAATTTTTATGCAAGGAAATATGGAAAAAACTATTCAAGCCTTCTTTACATTTTAAAAAAAGAATAATTCTTAATTTTAAGCCGTAGAATCAACTTTTACCCTTTTATAATAGTTAATTATATTTTTCTTATTTTTGTTTCTTATATGGCTTGCTTGGGGCTACTTGTTTAATAATCTGTTATTCAATCTGTTATGTAATTTTATCGCGATACTATGAACTCTTTTATCTTTTTTAAGAATAAAATTTATGTTTTTGCTTTTCTTTCCATTGTATTTATTGCTTCGGCAATAATATCAGGTTTATATTTTAAAAATGAGCATTATCCTTTAAAAGCTACATCTAATTTACAGATTACTATAAATCAAAAAGAACGGGAATTAATAAATATTGTTGAAAGCATAAAAAATGATTTTATTATTGACTCTGATTTTAACTTTTTGGATTTTTATGAATTTGATAATCTTTTTGAAGATAAAGGCTTTGAAATACTGATTTATATAAATGATACATTAAAATACTGGTCAGATAATATTGCTCCTGTAAATTCAATTTATAACGATAAATTTTACAGCAATAATATCTCTCATCTTGAAAACGGTTGGTATAAAATAAATAAAACAAAATTTAATAATACAATCATTATTGGTTTGTTATTGATTAAGCATGATTTTCCGTATCAAAATGATTATTTGATCAATAACTTTCAAAAAGATTTTGCACTTTCTTCTGAAACATCAATTTTATTAAAATCAGGCGAATATAACATCTACGATCTTAATGGTAAGTTTTTGTTTTCAATATTGTTCCCTGATGAAATTCAAATAAGTGAATCGCGTATTTTTTTACTGTTTTTTTTATACCTGGCAGGATTTTTATTTTTTATCATTTTTCTTTATTATTTCTATAAATCATTCAATTTTATATTTAAAAATAAGACGGTTTTTTTACTTGTTTTTGCTGCTGATATTATTATACTGCGATTTTTGCTTTTTTATTTTGATATCCCACGAATATTATACGAATCATCCTTATTCAGCCCTCACTATTATGCAACATCCCAATTTTTACCTTCTCCGGGCGATTTGTTAGTTAATTCGTTTTTATTGCTTATTCTTTCATTTCTATTTTTTAAATTAATTAAGCC
>JAUXFX010000162.1 GCA_030622635.1 Bacteroidota bacterium | reverse complement strand
GCCCTTTCAGGGCTTTACGGTAATGAGAGTGTTCTATTACACAGGGCTTTCACCCTGTGTTGATGATTATGCTCCTTCGGAGCTATTCTGTGAATCGCTGACTTTTTCACTTGAAGTAAAAAGTATTTTAATTCTGAAATTTTTCAATATTTCTGTGTGGGTGCATGATTTTGAATTTTTGTTAAATGATTTGAAATACCTTAAAAACAAGACATTTCACCAAAATTATTGTACCCTTTTTACATTATATTCCCTTTATTTTCAACATTTTTATTAACTGCGAAACTTTGATTAGTAATAAATCTTCGAAAACACGGATGTCAAAGAATATACTATTTCCTACTTCGTATTTTTTATATTAATTTTGCTGAAGTATTCAAAAAAAATAAAAATTATGAAATTTAAACATATTCTTACAGCAGCCCTGCTAATTATTCTGAGCCTGACTTTTTCATTTAGTACAAGGTCGCAGATATTAATTTCCATATTATTGGGAGATAAGCTGAATACAGGTGAAATTGAGTTCGGATTAACCGGGGGATTTAACAAAACAAATATCATTGGATTGGATGAAGCCAAAGGACTGAATAACTTCAATCTGGGATTTTATTTTGATTTTCTATTAAAAAAGAACTGGTATTTGTATACAGGTGTGCTGGTAAAGTCGAATATGGGGTCATCCAATATACCTGTTTATTCACTCGGAGATGCCAACCTTGATACTTTAATGCAAGGAGGAAGGGTGGATAGAAAGATAAATTATTTTAATGTTCCCCTTGAAATAAAACACAGGTTTAAAAACCGGATATATGTTGATGCCGGATTTATGTTTTCCCTCAGGTATAAAGCAACAGATTTATTTATCAATGAAATAAAAGATAAGGATGATCTGGTTTATAAGCTTGATATCAGAGACCAATACAAAAGGCTTGATGCCGGTGTTATTGCCGGTTTAGGATATAAACTGGTGAAAGGAGTCGGAATGAATATTGGTATCCGTTACTATTATGGACTTGTGGATATTATTAAAGATGGAAATTCCAGGGGAGTGAACAGTTCTTTATACCTTTATGCAGAAATACCTATTGGTGCAGGCAAGAGTAAGAATGGAGGTAATGAGTGATATAAAGATCATCGTTGTGGTCATTGGTTATTAGGAATTAGTAGGCAGTAAGGAGTATGGAGTAAGCAGTAATCCTCTATACCAGCATCCACTATCAAGTATCCAGTATCAAGCTATTTCCCAAACCTGTATCCGACAAAAAAGCTTAACTTCCCATGTCCGATTTGCATACTTAGTTTTTTATCAATGCGGGCAGAAAATGTATCTCTTAAAAACAGGAAGCCTGTAAAAACTTTCTCAAAAACAGTTTATAAAGAATTTTCCTTAATACCAAATAAGGATGTACAAGTACAATTAAAAATGATTTCAAATAAAACTTAGTCGTTGCTTTCCATTGCCACAACCTGATAAACATCCTTGCCATTTTGATTTATAGGTTGAAAATAGGTATCGTTAAAAACCACATATTTTTGCCCGTCAATTTCCTGTTCTTCCGCACCTTCAGGTATATTTGCTACCACTGCACCGTCGGGTGCCACAATTACTTTGTAACCATCATCTTCTTTTGAGTAAAAAGTACCTCCATAATAATAATAGGTTACATCATTAAGCGGTACGGCTACTTTATCATCCGGTATTTCTACAACTACAATATTAACCGGTGGTGGTACTACATTATATCCTCCCGAAACCTGTACATAATAAACGCCATAGTCATAATAATAAGGTTGGCTGTTTATCGAAACAATAATTGCTGTTGTGGCAACTGTAGCTACAAAAAAGCCGAAAGGATGCCAACGGGGACCATAATAATAAGGCCGATAAGGATGGTAGCGGTATGGAGAATAACCACGGTGACCATTGTAATAACGATTATGATGGCTATTATTTATATGGACGTTTCTATTCACATTCACATTCACATTTGTCCTTCTATTGTCAATATTCACCTTGTTACCTGATCTGCCTTTTTTCTTATCTCCTCCCTGAATTTTAGTATTTCCTGTTCTGTTTCTATCGCGATTACTTGGCTTAGATTGGTTTCCTATATTAGGCTTAGTTCGTTCCCCCGTACTAGGCTTTACACGATTTGATGTACTGGGTTTAGCACGATTTGCCGTACTATGCTTAGCTTTTTGGGGCTTGTTATACTCACGGGTTTGTGGTCGATTAGCAGATCGTGATGCTCCTCCATTTATTGAACGGCCACCCCCGCCACCTCTTCCTGAGGAGGAATGGCGCATACGCTGGGCAATAACGTCATTTACTGAGAAAATAAGAGTTAAAAGTGTTGTTAAAAAGATAAAAATATATTTTTTCATGATGATTAGAATTTAATTTTTAGCTTGTAATTTTACTCTGGTTGAATTGACCGGAGGTTCAAATTCAAATAACAAATCAGGTAACTCCGGGTTTATTTTCCAATTTGAAAAGACGGCTTCATAATAATTGCCATCTTTAATTTGTGAGGCAATAATTATTTTGTGAGGTAAATTGGAAACTTTCTCTATCCATATTTGTAGAACTTTATCTTTGTTTGATGCTTCAAGAGCAATACAATCAATGTCATCAATTTTCACTTTGCCTAAATAGTAAACCTGGTTGTAATTCTGTATGATATCATCCGTTAAGCTCGGATAGAAAAAATCGGCCGCCGGAAAATCAATACCATATTTATCGTGTAAATAATCAATGGCTGCGATGATATTTCCAGGGGCAGCAACCGTATCATAAGCATTTTTGTTGTACGAGAAATACGATAAAGTACTACCATTATACCAAAAACCTCTAAGTCCTTTTGTTCCATTTGAATGGATATACATTTTATCGGGCCCGCGCATATAAACATCATGTTCGTTACTAAATTCCGGATCGTTACTTTTTGATACAATCGTATTTAATGTGTAGCTACACGAATTCAAGTCTCCGATAGTTTCACTTAAATTATCAAGACATTCTACAGCCCGTTCATCATATTTTCCGGTATCTCTATCTGTAGAAGACGTACAAGACACGAAAAACAGAGCCGGAACAATGAAATAAATAAAAACTTTTTTAATCATTTTATATGTTTTTAATTTTATTGATGAATAATTTAAAATTCAAAATTACCAAAAAAGTTAAGTTTATTAAGAAGATGTATTAATTTTATTATTTGCTAAATTGAATGCTTCATTATTCCCGGTTAACTTATAACATTTAACATTTATACATCGAACGGGGTAAAATCCATCCATACGCATACATACGTACTAACTTCGTGTCGTTTGCTTCGCTTCATAAGGACAAGTTTGGACTTTTTTATTCATTCTCCCCCCGAAAGCTTTCGGGGGGAGTCTTCAGTCTCCAGTCAACGAACTGCCGACTGTGGACTGCTGACTGTGGACTGCCAACGACTGAATGGAGTATGGACAGTTCAATTTTTAAAATGTATTAATTTATCCCGTCTTTAGTATATAAACCCATAAACATTTCAATATCATCTTCAACTTCACCAATTCCGGCTATACCGAATTTGTCAATCAGAACTTTTGCTACATTCGGTGATAAAAATGCGGGCAATGTCGGTCCGAGATGAATATTTTTCACGCCAAGATAAAGCAAAGCTAATAAAACGGTTACGGCTTTTTGTTCGTACCATGCGATATTGTAAGCAATCGGTAAATCATTGATGTCATTAAGCTCAAATACTTCTTTAAGTTTAAGAGCAATAACTGCCAACGAATAAGAATCATTACATTGTCCTGCATCTAAAACTCTTGGAATACCGCCAATATCGCCAAGGTTAAGTTTATTGTAACGAAATTTTGCACAACCGGCTGTAAGAATAACCGTATCTTTCGGTAGTTTCCCGGCAAACTCGGTGTAATAATTTCTTGTTTTATGACGCCCATCGCAACCTGCCATTACAAAGAATTTTTTGATTGCTCCCGATTTAACTGCATCTGCAATTTTATCAGCCAATTGTTTAACCTGATTGTGAGCAAACCCGCCAACAATTTTTCCTGTTTCAATTTCTACCGGAGCTTCACAATTTTTAGCATGTTCGATAATTTGAGAAAAATCTTTTGCTTTACCTTCTTCCCTGTCAGGGATGTGAGTTACACCTTCAAATCCCACAGAACCGGTTGTGTAAACACGGGCTTTATAAGATTCTTTTGGTGGGACAAGGCAATTGGTTGTCATTAAAATAGGCCCGTTGAAAGAATCAAATTCCTTATTTTGCTGCCACCAGGCATTACCATAGTTTCCAATAAAGTGGTCGTATTTTTTTAGAGCCGGATAATAATTTGCAGGTAACATCTCTCCGTGAGTATAAACATCAATACCTGTTCCTTCGGTTTGTTTCAGGAGTTCTTCCATGTCTTTCAGGTCGTGTCCGCTGATAAGAATTCCGGGTTTTTTTCCAACACCGATATTTACTTCTGAAATTTCAGGATTACCGTAAGATTCGGTATTTGCTTTGTCTAACAGCGCCATTGTATCAACAGAATATTTTCCGCATTCCAGAACAAGTGCAACAAGTTCATCAACAGACAGATTGTCGTTTAAAGTTGATGACAAGGCTTTCTTTATGAATTTGTGGATGCTTTTATCATTGTATCCGAGAGCCATAGCATGATGAAGATATGCCGCCAAACCTTTCAGTCCGTAAATCATTAATTCTCTGAGTGAACGTACATCTTCATTTTCTGTAGAAAGAACACCGATTGTTTCGGCTTTTTTCTCAAATTCTTCAATTGTGCTGCCTGTCCAGTTTCCTGCATCATGCAATTTGCAAGCACATTCAGGGTCTTTGCATTGAGATTTTAATCTGTCTCTCAACTCCAAACCTTTTTTAATTTTTTCAGCAATCACATATTTGTCAAAATTAACATTGGTTATTGATGTAAAAAGAGCATCAACAACAAAATCATTAACTTCGGCATCTTCAATTTCAGCATTTTCGCAACAGATTGAAACGCCTTTTGAAGTGTAACTTAATAAATCAAGCAAATTCGAAACATCTTCGCTTTTGCCGCAAACACCTTTTATTATACAGCCGGTTCCTTTTGCTGTTTCCTGACATTGATAACAAAACATACTCATAATTTTATTTTTTATTAGTTTATATTTAATGAATTTATTGAAAGCAATTATTACAAAATATATGTAAGATTACTTAAAGCGGTAAAACATTCTGATTAAAAAGAATAACCGCAAAGAACGCTAAAATTCGCAAAAAGAATCATTTTTTTAGTATTTTCAAATCAAACGGTTAATATAACTAATTAATTCCTTTTTCTGGCTTTAAGGATAGATTTTTAAAATGGTATCCTTACGGACGCTCTTCGGTCGTATGAAGAAGCTAAAGTAAAAAGGCTAAACCCTTATTCCCGTTATTCCCCGATACAATAATAATATTTGCGTTTTTTGCGTTCTTTGCGGTTTATTTGTTTTACTTTAATACAAAAACAATCCTTTCATTTTCTCTTCATCAAATGCTGCTTTTTTGTCAACTATTTTGATATATCTTGCAAGTTCGTCCATAATATCTTTTGTCGGAACATGCTCAAAATTTGCTCTGTTTAAAAATAGCTCAACTGCTTTGGGCGATTGTCCGAGAATATCATACGACATCATTGCAGCTTCTTTTTTGTTGTTATTAACCCAATCAATTGCTTTTTTTAATTCACTGATAAATAAATCAGCAATATCAGGATGATTTTTCAGGAAATCATTTTTAAATATTAAACCGGCATTTGGTAATCGTGTATTTTTCTCATCTATTTGATTCCAAAGTTTTCTGTATGAAAGCGATTCGTGGGCAGAGGTTCCGGCATTATAAAGAGCAAAACTTGCCTCGGGTTCCCTTAGCAGCACAGTATCGGCTTTACCGCTGATAAAATCGTTTTTAATTTTATCCGGCCTGCCAAAAGGTTTGTCGTAGTGAAAATCAAAATCATCGGGATTATATCCTAATTCTTTCATAATATATTTTGTTACAGCAGTTGGAGGTGCTTCTTTAAATAACGGTGTTTGAATAACATGATTTTTAATGTCCTCGAAACTATTGGCTTTATATCCGTTTGTAAGCAAATAAAAATTATCCCAGATATCAACAGAAACCATTTTTATATCAGCGCCAACAGCATAAAGTTTTGTAGCAGCAGCAACAGCAGAAAAAGTAATATCGGCTTTTTTGTTAACTATCCATGCCATGTGTTTCTCTGTTTCTTCCCAAACCTTTAATTCTTTAATGTCAATTTTGCTCATCAACTCGTCCGATTGCAACATTCTCATAATAATCGGATAAGTAATTGGCGTTGCCGATTGAATAACGAGAGGTACTTTTTCGCCGGTAAGTTTGATATTGCTCTTTGTTGGTGTTTTGTAGAAATAAATTCTGAAATTGTTATTTTCCGCATCTTCTTCGGTATAATCTTCAAATCCCATTTGGTTGAGCATATTAATAAGAGGCATTGGCTGAAACACTTGAATAAGCACAAAACCTTGTCCGGGTTTAATTGATTGAGCTTTTTTCATAATTAATTCAAAAGGGTCTTCTGGCATTCCTATAACATTCAATTCGGGAAAGCGGTCCAATTGTTTTTTCCAATCAATTTCAGGGTTAATTCCTAAATCGTTTTCCGAAGGCAAGATCGTAAGATGAAATTCGTTATCATTAATTTTTTCGGAATAATATTTATCCCCTTTTTCCTCGAACATACGTTTTAATGGAAGAGGGTCGAAACTATTTATCACTTTTAAGGCCTGAGCAGGTTTTAATTGTTTCAACATTTCAATAATTTTCGGAAAGAAATACCCTTCCTCATCTCTCACATCATAGATAATGAATTGTTTAATCTCATCATACCATTCCGGTTTGTTCTTTTGTTCAAGATTATTTTCTTCTTTAATACATTCCGGAAATATTTTTTCTAAATTTTCTTCTTCGCCAATTGCAGTGTTTATTGTGTGTAATAAGTCGCAGATAGAAATTTTCCCGATTTTAGCAACATCATTAAAAGTAGCCCATCTTGCTACTGTATTAAAAATCAATTTGTTATTCAGCTTTTTAAATTTTGACGAATAACTTATTAGTACATCTTTTAGCTCCGGGTGTTTTTCCAAAGCAATTTTTATTTTTGTATCTCCTTTAATTATCATAACTTTTTTTATTAAAATTATTATTTATTTGCATGTTATACAGTTATTTGATAGTCATTCAATAGTCATACAATAGTCATTCGATTGTATTTCCGCCGTATTTCCATTGTATTTTTATTGTCATTCTATTGCCGAAACTGATTGTTGTCTGCCGACTGTTGACTGCCGACTGAAGACTGCCGACTGCCGACTGCCGACTGCCGACTGCCGACTGCCGACTGCCGACTGCCGACTGCCG
>JAUXFX010000216.1 GCA_030622635.1 Bacteroidota bacterium | reverse complement strand
ACTGCATCATTCATCAAAGGTGGTCCGCATAAATAATATTCAATTTCTTCCGGTTCAGGATGGTTTTTTAAATAATTATCAATAATTACCTGGTGGATAAATCCTGTATAACCTGTCCAGTTATCTTCAGGTACAGGTTCGGATAATCCGATGTGAAAATTAAAGTTAGGATTATTCTTTTCAATTTTTTTAAACTGGTCAATATAAAATAATTCACGTAATGACCTGCCTCCGTACCAAAAGCTTGCTTTACGTTTTGAATGTTCGGTATTGAATAAATGGAAAATATGAGAACGCATTGGCGCCATGCCTGCACCACCGCCTATAAACATCATTTCTTTATCAGAATCTTTAATAAAGAATTCACCGTAAGGACCTGAAATTGTTACTTTATCGCCGGGTTTTCTTGAAAATATATAAGACGAACAAATACCCGGGTTAACTTTCATAAATCTTTTTTTCTTATTGTCAAACGGTGGTGTTGCAATACGCACGTTCAACATGATAATATTTTCTTCGGCAGGATGATTTGCCATTGAATATGCTCTGAAAATCGGTTCGGGATTCCTCATTTTTAAATCCCACATTTTGAATTCATCCCAATCTTCGCGATATTCTTCTCCGACCTCAATATCTTTAAAATCAACCTCACATTTTGGAACATCAATCTGAATATAACCACCTGATTGGAAATCCATAATTTCGCCTTCAGGCAATTTAACAACAAACTCTTTAATAAAAGTTGCAACATTCCTGTTTGAGATAACTTCGCACTCCCATTTCTTAATACCAAAGATTTCTTTAGGAATACCAATTTTCATATCTTCCCTGATTTTTACCTGGCATCCCAATCGCCAGTTATTTAGTTGTTCCTTTCTTGTAAAAAAACCTTTTTCAGTTGGAAGTATGGTCCCGCCACCTTCAAAAACCTGGCATTTGCACATACCACAAGTTCCGGCGCCGCCACAAGCAGAAGGCAGAAATATTTTTTGATCTGACAAGGTTGCAAGTATGGTAAATCCCGGATCAACCTCATATTCTTTTTCTTCATTGATGATAAGATTTACTTTCCCCTGGGGCATTAGTTTTTTCCGTGCATATAGCAATAAAACCACTAAAAGCATTATAACAACAAGGAAAACAACTATACTAACTAATATGACTAATCCTACGCTAATGTTTAGTAATATCATTTCTGTAATTATTTAAAGATTTTAAAGATTCTTTTTGATATGTATTTTTTCTAATTTCTAATTTCGTATAACGTTTAACATTCTACAATTTTATTCCCAAAAAGCTCATAAAAGCAATACCCATCAAACCTGTAATAATAAAAGTTATGCCTAATCCCCTAAGAGGAGCAGGAACGTTTGAATAACGAATTTTTTCACGAATGGCTGCAATTCCAACTATTGCTAATAACCATCCCACACCGGAACCCAAACCGAAAGAAGTTGCCTGCCAGATAGATAGATATTCTCTTTCCTGCATAAATAATGAGCCTCCTAAAATCGCACAGTTTACTGCAATTAACGGAAGAAAAATTCCAAGCGAAAAATATAGTGCAGGTGTGAATTTTTCAACAACCATTTCAACTAACTGAACCATTGATGCAATAACAGCTATAAACATAATGTAGCTTAAAAAACTTAAATTAACTTCGTCAAATCCCTCACCTAACCACGAAAGAGCACCTGCAGATAAAAGATAATCATTTATCAGGTAATTCACCGGAACGGTAATACCCAAAACAAAAATTACCGCAATACCCAGACCAACAGAGGTCTTGACAGTTTTAGAAACCGCCAGATATGAACACATGCCTAAAAAATAGGCAAATACCATATTATCAATAAAAATTGATTTGACGAATATGTTTACTATTTCTTGCATAATTAATTTTTTTCTATTTTTCTTCTTTTAATAATAGTGATACTTGATGCTGGATGCTGGATACTGGATTTTTAATTCTATTTGAATACATTATGACTTTTTTGTATTGATTTCCAGATTCTTATAACTCACAATATTAACTATTAATTTATAATTTTTTTATACAATATCAAGTATCAAGTATCAAGCATCCAGTATCTTACTTTTCTTCAATCAAATCCTTATTCCTTGCCCTTTGAATCCAGATAATTATTCCAACGATTATAAGAGCCATAGGAGGCAAAATCATAAAACCATTGTTTTTATATCCTAAATCATATAATCCGAGTTTATCAAGAACGGGATATCCCCAAATTGTTCCTGAGCCAAGTAACTCCCTGAAAAACGCCACCACAATCAATATCCAGCCGTAACCGATAGCATTGCCCAGTCCGTCTAAAAAAGCAGGCCATGGTTTGTTGCCCATGGCAAACGCCTCAAGCCTCCCCATAATAATACAGTTTGTGATAATCAATCCTACAAAAACCGATAATTGCTTGCTGACATCAAAAACAAATGCTTTTAAAAACAGGTCAACAAGTATTACAAGCGATGCAATCACAACTAATTGAACAATAATCCTTATACGTGGCGGAATACCATTTCTTAAAAGCGAGATTATTACATTGGATATTGTCAAAACAACTATCACCGATAATGCCATAACAAAAGCCGGTTCTAACTTGGCAGTAACAGCCAAAGCCGAACATATCCCTAAAACCTGTATTGTGATTGGGTTATCCTTATTTAACGGATTTAATAATAATTTCCTGTTCTTAAAGGAAAATAACGGTTCTCTTTCGTTTTTTTCTGAATTCATTTATTATTTTTGTTTTTTTATATAAGGTAAATAATTTTCCAAACAATCATTTAACATATCACTTACACCATTACTTGTAATAGTACCACCCGAAATAGCATCAACACCGTGTTTTCTTAAAGTTTCAGGAATCAGGTCAATACCGCCTTTAACAACTTTAATTGATGTGAAATCTCCTTTATCATTAAATATCTCCTTCCCTATAAACTGTTTCTGAAAAGCTTTTGTATCAATTTCAGCACCTAATCCCGGGGTTTCTGCTTTGTGAGCAAAAGTCACTCCAACAACCTTATTATAATTTTCACTTAGTGCAAAATATCCCCAAATCGGTCCCCATAAGCCTTTTCCATATAAAGGAATAATGAATGTTTTTTTACCATCCTTTTCACAAACCAACAATGGAAGAATATAATTTAATTTCTTAGATTTATTATAAAGTTCTTTTTTTAGATCAATATCAAAGGCACGAATATCACCCTTAGTAAAACTGCCATTTTCATAATTGCTAACAATATCTCCTGAAGCATCAATCACAATTTCTTCTTTGATATATTTATCATATAATTTTATTGCATCATTGGTAGTTGATTCAATGTTTGTAGAAGAAAGGATACCCCGCATTTTTTCAACTGCGATATTTCTATCCTGAAATGGCTTCAACAGCATTGCAGCTGTAGATAGGATTGCAGCTACAATAATTACCATTATTGATGAGTAAATGAATATGTATTTGTTGCTGTACATAATATATTTTTTTAAGAAAATAAATTGTGTCTGTCTATATAACTAAAATTCCAAATCTCAAATTATAAAAAACAAATAAATCTCAAATTATAAGTTCCAAGCATAATTAAGACAGTATTGATATTTTGTTTAACAATAAATGTAGGATATTATAGATACAATAATTAAATATTAATTAACTTCTTAGCTCTTTTCAACCGTTTTTTAATATTTGATTCAATTATATAATGATCAATCAACGGAGCAAACACATTCATAAATAAAATTGCAAGCATCATACCTTCGGGATATGCCGGATTTATCACCCTGATAAGAACTGCCAGCAAACCTATTAAGAAACCATATATAAATTTTCCTTTATTTGTTTGTGAAGCAGTAACAGGGTCGGTTGCCATAAATACAGCACCAAAAGCAAAACCACCCATAATTAAATGTTCCCATGCAGGTACCTGCATATATTCATTTATTGCACACAAATTAAATATCCAGCCCATCACCAAACCGCCTAAAACCACCGAAAACATAATCCTCCAACTACCCGCACCTGTATAAAGCAAAATAAAAGCGCCTATTAATATTGCTATTACAGAAGTCTCACCGATTGAACCCGGAATATTTCCGATGAACATTTCCAAAGGACTTGGAATTTTATCAATATTCCCAACCAGTGCATCACCTAAAGGAGTAGCGCCTGAAAAAGCATCTGCTTTTTCGGCAATCCAGACTTTATCACCTGACATATTTGATGGGTATGCAAAAAACAGGAAAGCCCTTGCTGTTAGTGCAGGGTTAAGGATATTCATTCCCGTACCTCCGAAAACTTCTTTACCAATTATAACTGCAAAGGCAGTTGCAACCGCAACCATCCAAAGGGGAATATCCGGCGGAAGGATTAAAGGTATGAGCATTCCAGTAACTAAAAAACCTTCATTTACTTCATGCCCTCGCACCTGGGCAAAAGCAAAATCAATGCCTAAACCAACCACATAACAAACAACAATAATAGGAAAGACCTTTAAAAAGCCGAACCAAAATGTTGCCCAAAAGTCGGCCTGCTCACCAAGAGATAAAAAATGCTGATAACCAACATTCCACATCCCAAACAGTAAAGCGGGTATCAGGGCAATAACAACAACAATCATTGTACGTTTCATATCTATGCTATCTCTGATATGACTGCCTTTAGAAGTTACTTTGTCCGACACAAATAAAAATGATTCAAATGCTTCAAAAGTGGAACCGAAAATTCCAAATTTCGCACCTTTTTCAAATTGCGGTTTTATTTTATCAAGAAAGGTTCTTAATGCTTT
>JAUXFX010000011.1 GCA_030622635.1 Bacteroidota bacterium | reverse complement strand
ACACCGATAGAAGAATAAAAATGATGCTTTACTGGGACGTAAATAATGGCATTGCCCGTCGTAGCTGGGCAAGGAATAAAGGTTCAATATTTGCTGCTAAACGTGCTATGAAGACTGAACCAAAGCTTAAGGTTACCCTTCCGAATATTGCTGATGATGAGCTGGTAAACAAATGTATAAATCAGATATAACGCAGTGAACTACAAGATAAAAGATAAAATTAAAAAGGTATTAACGGAAATAAAACTTGTTAAAAAACAAGATTTTATTTATGTGTGCGGAAAAAGGAGGTTCAATATTAGTTAGTGCCTGTCCATAAAGTAAGTGTTTAGTTCAGAATGTTCGAGTTCGTTCCGATAATTATCGGAATGCGCAGTCTTGAAAATCAGGAGTCCGTACGGATGACTGATTTGAAAGACAAGCGTAACGAAGAAATCGGACATTCTGGACAAACACTCGTTAATCATCCGAAAAATACTTTAAAAGTTTCCTGTATTGAGAAAACACATTAGCTCTTGAAATAAAGCCAAGATATTTACCATTTTTCAAAACAGCGAGATTATATTTACCCGAATTCTGGAATTTTTTTGCAACCTGCTCCATTGACTCATCATAATCAACATATACTTCAGGTATAATCATAAGATTCTGAACATTTGTTGTGTCATACAATTCGGGTTTGAACATAATATTTCTTATATCATCCAATCTTATTATACCACAAAAAGTATTATCTTTTTCAATTACAGGAAAAATATTCCGTTTGGATTCGGAAATTATTTTAACAAGATCACGTAAAGTTGCATCAGGATTAACAGTTTTAAAATCCCTCTCAATAAGTTTTTCAACTTTCATAAACGAAAGCACGGCTTTGTCTTTATGATGAGTAATCAATTCGCCGCGTTTTGCCAATTGATGAGTATAAACCGAGTTAGGAACAAAAAGTTTTATTGTGGCATACGAGATAGTAGCTGTTATCATCAGCGGGACAAACAAGCCATAGCCACCGGTAATTTCAGCTATGAGGAATATTGCTGTAAGCGGAGCATGCAATACTCCTGCAATCAGCCCTCCCATACCAACTAATGCAAAATTAGGTTCGGAAATACTTCCAAGCTGAAAATGATTAATAACATAGGCAAATAACAGTCCTGTAAATGCTCCCATAAAAAGAGTAGGTGCAAAAATACCTCCGATACCTCCTGCACCAAAAGTTACGGAAGTTGCAATTACTTTAAAAAATAAAATAAATATAAAAAGAAGAATAATTATAAAAACGCTGTTTTTGTATGAATAAAATATACTATTATTAAATAAAGTACTGTAATCGCCATTCAGGCTTGTATTAATAGCATCGTAACCTTCACCGTAAAGTGAAGGAAAGAAAAATATCAGAACCCCAAGAATTACTCCACCTATAAGTAATTTTGTATACCACCTTTTAATTTTTGAAAAAGAAGCTTCAATAAAAATATACATCTTGGTGAAATACACTGATATTAAACCTGCTAAAACTCCCAGTAGGATATAATATGGAATATCCTTCATCAAAAAAGCCTCTTTTATTTCAAAAGGATAGAGTACAGCTTGTCCGAGGAAAAAATAAGATGTCAGAACAGCAGTTGCCGAAGCAATCAAAAGAGGGACAATTGATGCCATTGTAAGGTCAATCATAATAACCTCAATAGCAAAAACAACAGCAGCAATCGGGGATTTAAAAATAGCTGCCATGGCAGCAGCACTCGCTAATCCCAATAATAAAGTTATTTGTTTATAATTAAAACGTAAAAGCTGACCAAGGCTTGAACCAATTGCAGCCCCTGTGGCAACTGTAGGACCTTCCAATCCTACCGAGCCGCCAAAACCAACAGTAAAGACACTTGTTATGATAGATGAAAAAATATTATGTGCTTTGATAATACCGTTGTTTTTTGAAATTGCATATAAAACACTCGGAATACCATGACCCACATGTTGTCTTACTATATATCTTATATAAAGAACAGCAATTAATACTCCAATTGTAGGATATGCAAAATACAGATAATTTTGGTAATCTAAAGCAAAACTGCTTGTAAGCAAGTCTTTAATTAAATGAACGCCATTTTTTATAATTACAGCTCCTAATCCAGCCAATATTCCTATCACAACACTCAATATCATTATGAATTGCTTGTTGTTAATATGTCTGATACGCCAAATTAAAAACCGTTTTAATGGTGAATACGTTTTTTTCATTTATTAAAAAACACTTAGTTTTCTTGCAAATACTATTTATATTTGTTAGTAGTTTTGAGCTACGTTATACTATTATCCTGTAAAACTTTGTTTTTATAGCAAAGTATTAGTTTTTTGATTATCAGTCTTCAGTCCCCAGTCTTCGGTCTTCAGTTTTCATTAATCACCTACTGCCGACGACTGAAAGGAGTCCGTATGGACTGCCGACTGCTTACTTTTTATTAACTATCACTTAATCGGGCTAAAAACAAATGCGAAAATAATGCAAAATTTATATCAAACAATATTTATTCCTTATTAATCTTTCTTATATTAGCAAAAATTTCTTAACCAATCATTTCAATAAACGATAATTAGTATAGGATGTGAATATTTCAAAGGCAATCCTACAGAGGAATAATGGAATATTGGAATAATGGAATAACCAAGCAACGATTTAATAAGACTTAATCAAATGAAACATCCATGACGAGTAAATTTTGACACACAGGAGTATGATTATATAATGAAACTTGAAATTGGAAATTGGAAATTTGGACTCTCCTGAATTTCTAATTTCCAATTTCTGCATCTTTTTTATTGTAACGTAATCAACTAAAAATGTGCTAACTACAAAAATATAAACATTTGAAAAGAATAATTTCATATAATGTAAATGGTATCAGGGCTGCCTTGCGAAAAGGATTTATTGATTGGTTAAAAGTTGTAAATCCTGATATTGTCTGCCTGCAGGAGATCAAAGCACAAAATGAACAGATTCCGGTTTTTGACTTTGTGGAAGCAGGGTATATTAATTTCTGGTTCCCTGCAAAAAGAAAGGGATACAGCGGTGTTGCAATATTAACAAAAGTCGAACCCGATAAAGTGGTTTACGGAATGGGTATTGAGAAATATGATGATGAGGGCAGATTTCTGAGAGCCGATTACGGAGATATTTCAGTTGTTAGTGTTTATTTTCCCTCCGGTTCAAGCGGAGATGAACGGCAGGCATTCAAAATACAGTGGTTAGCCGATTTTCAGAAGTATATCAATGAGTTGAAAAAATCACGACCAAACCTCATCATTGCCGGCGATTATAATATTTGCCATGAAGCTATTGATATTCACGATCCAATAAGAAATGCCAAAGTTTCAGGATTTTTACCCGAAGAACGTAAGTGGATGACTCAATTTTTAAACAGCGGCTTTACTGATTCTTTCAGGTATTTTAATAATGAGCCGAATAATTATACATGGTGGAGCTACAGGGCAAATGCAAGAGCAAGAAACCTGGGCTGGCGCATTGATTACGAAATGATTAGCAACCCAATTGCAAATAAAATGAAAAAAGCAATAATACTTCCCGAAGCAAAACATTCTGATCACTGTCCGGTTTTATTGGAAATTGATTTTTAAATTCTTATCTTTATCGTTTTATTTATACTGAAACGCATACATACGTACTAACTTCGTGTCGTAAACTTTGCAAACATCCAAGTAATTAGAGTGTTGATATTACGAAAGTTATGTGTTTTATATTTTACATTTTCGTTCATTACCAGTTTAAAAATAATTATAACATGAAGAATAATATCAGCCGGCAAAAAATTGCAAAAAGAATATCCGTATTAAAAGAGACAAGTATTTTTAGTGAAACACATGAAGAAACATTAAAAATAATAGCAATGTCTTTAACCGAACATTATGCAAAAAAAGGAGAAGTAATTGTGCATAAAGGTGATATAGGCGACGCTATGTTTATAATTGAAAAAGGTTCGGTAAAGGTATATGATGGAGACTATATTTTTTCGGTTTTAAAAGTTGATCAGGTATTCGGCGAATATTATTTAATTGATTCTGATGTAAGATCTGCATCAGTAACTGCATTGGAAGACACTGAATTGATGCGGATCAATCAGGATACTTTTTATTTCTTAATGGCTAAAAATATAAATATTACACGTGGGATTCTTAAAGCTTCTGTTATTCGGTTAAGACAAATGAATGTTATTGAAGAAGAGCTTGCTTCAAAAAACATTAAGATTAAAAAACAAAAAGATAAGCTTGAAAAACAGCGTCAGCAATTAACCGAATTAAATGCAACTAAAGACAAATTCTTTTCAATAATTGCACATGATTTAAGAAGCCCGTTAAGTACGATAATCAGTTTTTTTGATTTTCTGAACAGTCAATTAGATGAATTGGATAAAGAAGAAATGATTGAACTGATACAAAACATTCATAATTCAACCAACAGTTTGTTAAAATTACTTGATAATCTGTTGCAGTGGTCAAGTGCTCAAACCGGCAGGATTATTTGTGAACCCAAAAAATTTGATTTGGCACAGGTAGCAAAAGCAAACATTGATTTTAGCAGGATGAATGCAGAGCGAAAGAAAATTAAATTATTCTCGGAAATCAAAGAAAAAACTTTTGTTTTTGCAGACGAAAATATGATTACAACTGTTATCAGAAATTTAATTTCCAATGCACTGAAATTCACAAAAGAAGAAGGCAGTGTATATATTACAGCTAAAGATACCGGAAAATTTATTGAAGTATCTGTAATTGATACAGGTATTGGGATTAAAAAAGAAAGTATAAAAAATTTATTCAGGATTGATGTAAAACATACTACAATCGGCACTTTCCAGGAAAAAGGCTCAGGCCTGGGACTTATTCTTTGTAAAGAATTTGTTGAAAATAATGGCGGCAAAATCCGGGTTGAAAGCAAACCCGGAAAAGGAACAACTATAAAGTTTACATTGCCGAAACCTTAAGCCGGGAAATAAATTATAATAAAATATTCTAACAGATACTTGATACTGTGCTTGATACTGGATACTTGATACTGGATACTTGATTCTGGATTCTTGATACTGGATTCTTGATACTTGATTTTAAGAAATAAAACACAAAAGCTGAACTGTTTTACATTATTTGTTGTGGATGGTTAGTAAGTGTGGGTGGATGAATTAGCTGTGTGCCATAAAATACAGAAAATATTACTAATTTTGTAAAACTAAATATATTTTGATGTGAAAAACAAACGAATTGAAAATATAATCAACGAATTAGTTGACCAATATACTTACGCAGACACAACTGAAAGACCTTGGATAATTGGTTTTAGTGGGGGAAAGGATTCAACCGTTTTGCTGATATTGGTTTGGCGAGCATTAGAAAAAGTGCGTAAAGAAATGCCATACCCTTTTCAATTACGCAGAACAGTGCATGTAGTTTGTAACGACACAATGGTTGAAAATCCAATAATTACCGAATATGTTGATGATGTATTAACAAAAATTGAACAAGCAGCAAGAGACCAACAACTGCCAATTTTTGTCCATAAAACCATTCCTAAAATTGAAGAGACTTATTGGGTAAATGTATTGGGAAAAGGCTATCCTGTTCCAAACAATACTTTCCGGTGGTGTACCGATAAATTGAAGATCCGTCCGACTTCATCTTTTATCACTGAACAGGTAAGTGAAAAAGGAGAGGCAATTATTCTTATTGGTGCACGAAGTTCAGAAAGTTCAACAAGAGCACGCTCTATAAAAAAACATGAAATAAAGGGTAAAAGATTAACAAAACATCCGAATCATCATAATACATTGGTTTATTCTCCAATAAAAGAGCTGATGTTAGAAGAAATTTGGTATATCATAAACGCTTTTCCATCTCCGTGGGGATATGACAATTCAAAACTATTTCAAATCTATGCAAATGCTAGTGCCGATGATTATGAGTGCCCAACAGTTGTAACTGATAAAAGCCATTCTTCCTGCGGTCAAAGTCGTTTTGGTTGTTGGACTTGCACTGTTGTGAAAGAAGACAAATCTATGTCTGCATTAATCAAAAATGGAGAAGATTGGATGAAGCCGTTATTGGTTTACAGAAATAAATTGGAATCTGAAAGAAATATTTCGGAAAATAGACTTTCAACAAGAAGGAACGGGCAACTTGCAGTAACAGAAGATGGACACAACCAAGGAAATTATACACCAGAATACCGGGCTAAAAAATTAAGAGAACTTCTAGAATTGCAAAAAGAAATACAGGAAAAAAAACCATTTGTTGAACTAATAACAAACCAAGAATTAATTGCAATTCAGGTTTATTGGTATCGAGATGGAATTTTTGACTTTAAGGTTGGGGGGATATTCGCAAAAATATTTGGTAGAGACATTGAGACAGAAAATGTTAATATTGAAAATTCAATAGAAAAACGATTACTGAGAACGGTTTGCAATAATAATGAGAAGGATTATGAGATAATAAATAATCTTTTAACCTTGCAGCATAGTAAAACTCTATTATTATCTAATTATGGTTTGCAAAATGACATAGAGAATAGAATTGAAAGTTTTGTAAAGGAGGTAGACCATGAGGATTAATAGAATAACAATAAATAATTTTAGAATTTACAAAGGCTTGAATGAGGTTTTTTTTAAATATAAGAACCACGAAAACAATATCACAATTATTGCCGGACAAAATGGATTTGGGAAAACAACTTTTCTTACAGCCTTAATTTGGGGATTTTACGGAAAATTAATTGGAGAAGTTGATGAAAAATATAAACGAGAAATATACGAATCCGGTGGATACAAGAAATACGCAAACTCTATTTTAAATCGAGACGTAAAAGCAGATGAAAAATCAGAGCAAAAATTCAGCGTTGAAATAGAAATTGCTGAAATTTACATTCCTTCTGTTCCTTGTAGTAAAATAATAATTCGTAGAGAATTCGATGTTGAAAAAGAATTAGAAAATACCAATATTTTAATTGATGGATTTGAGAATGAACTTACAAAAGAAGTTGGTTCTGATATTTTCATCAATGACTTTATTTTGCCAAGAGAGATTTCTAAATTTTTCTTCTTTGATGCAGAAAAAATTGTTTCACTTGCAGAAATCAAAACACTTGCAGAAAAGAGAAATTTGAGTAGAGCATATTCCGAAGTTTTAGGAATAAATAAATATGAAAACCTTAAACGTAATCTTGAAAATTTACGTGTAAAATTACGTAAAAAATCTGCAAGTATTACAGACAGAAATCGTTTGGTGAAACTACAAGAAGAAGCAAAACAACTTGATAAATTAATTTTACTTAACGAAGAAAAAATTGAAAATAATGCTTCTGAGATTGATAGGAATAGGAGTTTGTCAGAACAATATCAAGAAAGACTTATCAGAGAAGGCAATAGTATGTCTATTGAGGATATGGTAAGACAAAAAAAATTGAGAGACACATTAAGAGAACAAAGTGTTGAAATTAAAGCAAAATTAAAAGAACTTCTCGAATTAGCTCCTTTTGCCATTGCTGGTCATAAACTACAAGAACTACAAAAACAAGTAAAGAGTGAATCTCATGGAAAACAAAAGGAAATTGACAACGAATTCATAAAAGATAAATTCAGTAGAATAAAACAAAAAGTAGATACTAAGATTCAAGAAAAACAGATTGCTGATAATATTAAAGCAGAATTGTTTGAAATAATGATAGAGGCTTTTAATACAAATTTTGATGAACAAAATAATACACTTGAAAAAGTACTACTTGATTTATACTCAGAACAAACAAATCAATTTGAGGCATTATATGATAATATAAAACACTCATATAGTATTCAGTTCAAGCAAATTGTTAAAGAAGAAAAAAACAATCGCATTTTCTTATCAAAAACACTACGGAAAATATCAAATGCAGAAGCAAAAGACACAGATGTTTTAGCGAAAAAATATAAAGTAGAGAAAGCGAAAATAGATAAGCATATAAAAGAACTAAATGCGGAGCAAAACAAGCTACATGAAGAGTTGGGAGTTTATAAGCAAGAATTATCAATAAAAACAAAAGTAATTTCAGAATTAGCGAAAACAGTTACTTTAGACGAAATTGACAGAGAAAAAGATAAAGTAGCTGAGCGTTTAGTTTATGAATTAACAGAGTTTATTTACAAGTTTAAATCAGAGAAAAAGCAATCGCTTCAAGAACGTTTAAGGAGAGAGTTACACCGCTTGATGCACAAAGAAAATTATATCGAAAATGTAGATGTAGAACTAACGGAAGATATTATAGATATAAATTTACTTGATAAAGACGGAAATTTAATTGAAAAGGAAGCCCTATCAAAAGGAGAAAAACAACTATACGCAACTGCATTGTTAAAGTCGCTTGTTGATGAATCTGGAATACAATTTCCAATATTTATTGATAGTCCTTTACAAAAGTTCGACAAACAACACTCAACAAATATTATTACAGAGTTTTATCCGTCAATATCAAAGCAAGTGATATTGTTCCCATTACTTGAAAAAGAGTTGACAAAAACTGAATATTTAATGTTGTTGCCTTACATTGCACAAACATTTGTAATTCAAAACAGCGAAGGAAAATCAACAATCAAGGAGTATAAAGCAACTCAATTGTTTAACAAAATAGAGAAAAAAAATAATGTTCACTCATATTAAAACATCCGGTAAAAATAAAGAGGTTGTTTCTTTCCTTTCCCGTAAACTAAATTTGGGTACAGAAAATATTATCGCACGTATTGCTTTAACCTATTCATTGTCGAAAGACAGAAAAATGGATATGTCAGAAATAAAAGATTCAAAAGGAAAAGAATATAGCAAATCTGTTTTATTTGGAAACAATCTGCCGTTTTATATTTCTTTGATTTGTGTTCATTACAACATTTATAAGACAGATAAAGACATATCGAAGTATATTAAAATGCATATTGATGATGGATTGGAGTTAATAAATAGCGAATTACAAGACAATCCAAATTTGGATGGCTTTGAATATATAATTGATAAAATTGATTTTGGTTTAAAAGAAATTGCTTAACATATGCTAAACGAAGTACCATTTAAAATAGTTTATTCAACAGGTGAAAGTGAACCAATAGAATTTTTCTTTGATGCTCTTATGGAAAGTAAAAGTTTTGATTTAGGACTTGGTTTTTTTAGTTCAACAGGAATAAATGTTTTGAGTGCAGGTTTTGCTTACTTTATTCACAGAGGTGGTAAAATGCGAATAATCATTAATGATTTGTTATCACAAAAAGATAAAGATGCAATTGAAAACGGTATAAATCAATCTGATAGTTACATTGATGAAGAAATTATTGAAAATATTAAAGTGCTTTCAAAAACTCTTTCAAAACAAGATGAACATTTCTTTAATTGTTTATCGTACCTGATTTCTCAAAAACGCATTGAGTTTATTGCTACAATACCAGTTAATAAGAAAGGTGGAATTGCTCACAATAAATACGGTATATTTACAGACGAAAACAATAACAAAGTTGTTTTCAATGGTTCTGCAAACTTTTCAAAAAATGCACTTCTCAACAATGTAGAATCAATAAGTTGTTATAAGTCATGGACAGATAGTAAAAATGAAATGCAACGCTCAATATATTTTGAGGATATTTTCAATAAAACATGGCAAGGAAAATCGAAGAACATAAAAATTATTCCAATAGAAAAAGTAAAATCATACATTCAGGATACTTTCCCGGTCTATAATGTTCAGCAATTAATTGACGAAGAAAAAACGTTAGTTACAGAATTAATATTTCAGTCAGAACGCATTAATAAAAAAATAAAAGAACTTTATTCAAATAATGAAATAGAGCCTCATTTTCCTTTTTTATCAGAGCCTCGTGATTATCAATCGCAAGCTTACAAAAACTGGATAAACAATAGTTATCAAGGAATCTTTGCAATGGCTACCGGTACTGGAAAAACAATTACTGCTTTGAATTGTGTTTTAGAAGAATATAAAAAAGATGGGAATTACAGAGCTTTGGTATTGGTTCCCACTTTGGCACTGATTGAGCAGTGGAAAAAAGAAATTTCATTGTTTAATTTTAAAAACATCATAGAAGTATCAGGAAGAACCAAATGGAGAGAGGAAATAACCAAAATAAAAAACGATTATCTTTGGAATATTACACACAATTATTTCATTGTAACCACTTATGTGTCTTTTACTGATCCTTTATTTCAAAAACTAATTAATTTGTTGGGTGCAGATATTATATTAATTGCAGATGAAGCACACAATATCGGTGCACCAAAAGTAAAGAGTGCTTTTAAAAGTTTAAAGCTGAATAAACGAATTGCTCTTTCTGCAACACCCAAAAGAGCCTATGACCCTGAAGGCACAATTGAAATAGAAAAAATTTTTAATGATAATCCTCCATATTGTTATAATTTTTCAATGAAAGATGCGATTGAAAAGGAATTTCTTACAAATTACTTTTATTATCCTCGCTTAGTTGAATTAACAGAAGAAGAATTTGATAATTATATTCATATTTCAAAAAAGTTACTTAAATACTTTAATTCAAATACTAATGAACTTAAGAAATGTAGTGAAGTCGAAAAGCTATTATTACTTAGAAAACAAATTATTCATAAAGCTAAAAATAAACTTATTCTTTTTCAAAAAATTGTTGATAAGATAAAAAAACAACGGGAATTAAAATTCTGCTTTATATATGTACCTGAAGGATTTGGGAAAAAGGATAATGGAGAAAAGTTTTCATATATTGAAGAACTTACCAAAATACTTTATAAAATAAGTCCTAAAACAACATCAAATACATTTCTTGGAGGAGATTCAAATAGACAAGATAAGTTAAAAGGATTTTCTGAAGGAAAAATTGATGTTCTTCTGGCAATGAAATGTTTGGATGAAGGAGTGGATGTTCCCAAAGCAGAAATAGGAATTTTCGTATCGAGTACTGGAAATCCACGACAGTTTATACAACGCAGAGGTAGATTATTAAGAAAATCGCCAAATAAACATTTTGCTTACATTTACGATATGATTGTCACTCCAAAATCATTTTTATCAGCTGACTCTGCGTTTTATAATTTAGAGCGATCATTAGTACGTAATGAGTTTACTCGTGTAGCGTATTTTGCATCACTTTCTCTTAACTTCTACGAATCAAAAATTACTTTAGGAAATATTTCAAAACATTACAATCTTGATATTGACGAAATAATTAATGAATTATGATATGACAGCTAACGAACTTTTTAAAGAACTTCTTAGAGACACAATTTTTTCTGAAAAATATAATTTTTCAGAAAAACAACTTGAAAAAATGGGGATGCATGAGCCATCAAAACCGATAGTTGAATTATTAAAATTGATAATTCAAGGAAAAGAGAATAATATTCCTTATTCATCAATCTATAACCAAATTAAAAAATTCCAGAAAATTAAATAGCATGAGTGTTAATATTATTAATTCAATATACTTTGAAAATTTCTATAACTATTACGGTAGTTATGAAAACAATACTTACAATTTTAAAGAAGGGTTAAATATTGTTGTTGCAGATAATGGAGCTGGTAAATCTAAATTTTTCAATGGAATACTTTGGTTACTAAAAGACATTGTATATGATTCTGAATTAAATAAAGATGACAAAGTTGAGGATGTTACTTTCAAAATCATTTCAGATAAAGCAAAAGATGAAACATCTTTGGGCGATAGTGTCAGAGTTGGAGTTAAGCTTTCATATCAAGATTCAAAATTTGAATACATTGTTGAAAAATACTTTTATTCAAAACGTATCGAAGAAGGAAACCCTCTCCATGAAAAATGTTGGAAATCTGAAGCAATAGAGCAGGAAGTTTCAAAAAGAGATTTAGATCTAAAAACTTTTCACCAGGTGTATAGTTTGGAGGATCAACAGAGAATTTTAGATAATATCATACTTAAGGGATTGCAGCCATACGCATTACTACAAGGTGAAGAAATTGATAATATGATTGACTTCTCAACAAAAGATAGTCTGGATAAGGCAATTAACAAGTTAACTAATATTAATCGAGTTAAAGAATTAGTTGAACTATCGGATTATTTATTAAGACGTTCAGATAAAGATTTTGATTCAATGAGAAAACATCATACAAAAAATGCAAATGAATTTGATGAAAAATTAGAAAAAAAAGAAGAATTGGTAAGCGATTTAGCTAAGAATGAAAAACTACTTCAAGCAACAATTGACACTTTAAATAGCTCAAAAGAAGAAAGATCAAATTTACTCAATAGCATAACTAATTCTAAAAAAAGAAGTGAATTCAGAAACAAGATTTCTGAATTTGAAAAGGAAAAACTTATACTTTCAAAAGAATATGAAAATCTGTTAAACAATATTAATTCATATTTCTTCAATCCCGAATATTCATGGCTGCTGATGAATTTAGATGGAGAAATGAAAACATTTTCAAATATTCGAGATGAATTTCTCGAAAAAAGAATGAAAAGAAAATTGAGGAATGAACTGCCGACCGATATTTTTACTACAGTCCTACCTGATGGTTCTCCTGATTTTGTTTCGTTAGAAAAAATGATAGGGCAAGAAATCTGTTTTGTTTGTGGTAGGGAAGCAAAAAAAGGTTCTGATGAGTGGTTATACATGAAAAAAGTTAAAGACCGACCAAAACCAGATTTACTAAAAGAACAACTTTCAAAAAATGATTTTAAAGATTTTTTTGGTGATATTCAAATTAATGCACAAGAATATTACAGGAAAATTATTGGGATTAATGAAAGTGTAAAGCAATTAAAGTCTAAAGCAGCTAAATACGAAAATGAAATTCGTGAAGTTTTAAAGAAAAAAGAACAGGCAGGAGAAGAATTATTTCAATTTGGTGGTAGTTCAACAAGTAACAATGAAAAAGATAAGGATAAAAATATCTTGGAAAGTTATGCAAATGCAAATCAAAGAATTGGTCAGTGTAATATTGAAATTGTAAAGTATAAAAAGGAAATCGATAATTTAAAAATCAGCATCGACAATGTTGATAAAAGGATATCAGAATTAGGTGGTTCAGATTTGCCAAAAGAATATAAAGAAACCACTGAGTTGCTTACTGATATTAGTAAAATCATAGGGAACACTAAAGATAGAATTTTTTCAGAAATCCTCACACGTTTAGAGACCAATTCAAATAAACATTTTCAAAATCTTACAGCTGGTAATAATGTAGATGGAGGAATACTCAAACTTTCTAAAACCTCAGGTGAAACAGTAATACTCGAAGTTGTTGACAAGAGTGGGAATCCTATTACTGGATTATCAGAAGGCTTTCAGCGTATGAAAAAATTAGCAGTTGTAATGGCAATTATATCATCTCGTTATAATAAACAAACCTTTGACTACCCATTAATCGCTGATGCACCTCTTTCAGCTTTTGGCAAAGGTTTTATTGAAGGTTTTTTTAATGAAGTGCCAAATGTCTTTAATCAAAGTATCATTCTGGTAAAAGAACTTTATGATAAAGAGCGTGAAAGTCATCTTACAGAAACAGGTGAAAGGATATTAAAGAAATCAGAAATTGGGAGTTTTTATTTAAATGAGATAGAAGAAAACAAATCCCAAATTGAGAGAGAAACAAAAATAATTTGTTATAAATAGATTAAAACAGGTATGAATAGTAAGGAATTACGTAATAAAATTTACATAAAACGTCCTAGGTATCAGGGTTCTAAAAAAGACGTAGTAGATTTATCAGCTATTAAAGGAGGTAAAAAAGGAAAGTTCCTATTATTTGGTCCTTATTATGAAATCTTCATGTATGCTTTTTTTATCGGGTTTAATAGGAAAGAAAGGTTACCTCTATCTGATGGTTCTAGTAAAAAAGATTTCTACAAAATAGGAGATTGGAAACCACAAGGTATTGTTGATTACATATTAATGCTTCTTTTTTCTGATAAAGAAATAGTTAAATATGAATGGGATGAATTAGAGGAACTTGAAGAAGATAATATTGAGAAGGTAATATCAAATTTAATAACTGCAATTGAAGAATATGCAAATGCTGGTTTATCGTATTTAAGTGAAAAAATTAAAAATGAAAGATATGAATTTACGGACCCATTTGTTTTCATAAACATACTAAACGAAGTTGTTGATAAAAACAAGGAAGAAAAGACATATTCAAAAGTTAGTAATGTTAGTAAAAAACTAATTACTCAAACTAAAGAACAGCTCAGGATAAAATCGTTAATTGAAAATGGAGAATCCTCAATTGTTGAGTTTAAATCTACATTACGTTATTGTATGCATCAAAAAAAACCTGATAAAAAGGTTGAGCATTCATCAATGAAAACTATTGCTGCATTCATAAATACTAGTGGGGGTACATTATTGATTGGAGTTGAAGATAATAAAAACATTTTAGGTTTAGAAAACGATTTTAGTGCTCTTAAAAAAAGCAGTGACAAAATTGATGGGTTTCAAAAGCATTTAGATAATCTAATTGGAAATTATTTTGGCAATCAGGCATTTTCATTTTTAAATATTAAGTTTCATAACATAGATGGGAGTCTAATTTGTGAAATAAAAGTAAAGCCTAATACTAAAAAGCACATAATGCTAAAAAATATTGCTGAAGGCGGGAAAGAAGAATTTTAT
Organism: Bacteroidota bacterium; assembly: GCA_030622635.1. Lineage (GTDB taxonomy): Bacteria > Bacteroidota > Bacteroidia > Bacteroidales > JADFUO01 > JADFUO01. The sequence continues at coordinate 20,063 of JAUXFX010000011.1, read as the reverse complement.
ATAAGGCGTTCTGCATCAACAAAGGCTCTATCACCAACCGAGATGCTTGAATATATTGAAAGTCATTGGCAAAAGGAATAAAAGTTTTAAATCGTTATCTAAACAGTAAAAACTAAATACAATATTATGGAAAAAGGATTAGAAAAATTTACAATTAGGGAATTATTGATAATTATCTTCCCCGGTCTTTATTTTACTGGATTTGCAATTCCATTAATAGATAGTAGCATAATATCTTCACTAGACAATAATCTTGCCAATATTACTGTCTGTGCTATTATATCTCTTATGGTTGGGATATCATTAGACTTTATTGATATACCAAAAAAGTTTCCGTTCTTTATAAATAATATGCCGACTGTATTGTTACATAAAGAATTTGAAAAAATTGAAGTTTTTATAATTGACAATAAGTTTTATTCATATTATGACAATAATGCTTCTCCTGAAGAGAAAAGTAGAGCTAATATTTACACAAGTCTATATCACTTTTGCGTAAATATATTCTTGCTATCATTTATTTTGTTATTTTTTTACATTTTTAAATTTTGGGATTCCTTTCTAAAAAGTTATGGAGTAGTCATTTTTATTGTTTTAGTTTTTAGTCTAATAAACTCTTTTGGTTTATTTTATGGAAAAGGAAAGATTAAATATTTATTCAAAAGACAGTATCATAAATTTAAGGAATCAGAAAGCTACACTAATCTCATTGAAAAAAATAAACTAAAATAGAGCTTTACACACAGTCAATCTCATTAAAAAAGACAAATTGAAATTAATAACTTGGAACTGTAATATGGCTTTTAGAAAAAAAGCTGAATTTATACTGACTGAAAAACCAGATATTATAATTGTCCCCGAAAGTGAAAGTCCTGAAAAATTAAAGTTTAAAAAAGGGATTGAGATACCTAATAATGTTTTTTGGTATGGTGATAATTTGAATAAAGGAATAGGAGTATATTCATATAGTGAATTTAAAATTTCATTAATCGAAGAACATAATCCTGATTTTAGATATGTTTTGCCACTTTCTATTAGAAGCAATGATTTTGAATTCGTTTTATTAGCAATTTGGTGTCAAAAACCAGAGAAACACGATAATTATGGAATTCATACTTGGAATGCAATAAATTATTATAATGAACTATTGAATACTGAAAAAATAATGATTGCAGGAGACTTTAATAGCAGCGCAATTTGGGATAGACCAAGACGTGAAGCAAACCACACAAATATTGTCAATCACTTAAGTGATAAAGGAATAAAAAGCACATATCATTTCTTTTACAAGCAAGAACAAGGAAAAGAAAAAGACGCGACTTTATTTATGCATAAAAAAATTGAAAGACCATATCATATTGACTTTTGTTTTGCATCCGAATATTTTATTAAACGATTAAAAGATGTCAAAATTGGAACATATGAAAAATGGATGAAATATAGTGACCACAAACCAATAATTATAGATTTTGAGGATTAAAATATCGACACCACAACACTTGAACAAATTAACAAAGACTCATAAGCAATATGGGAGGACGGGATAAATGAAAGCAAATTTAAATATCTATACATATCAGAATATTAACAGAGATGAACAATAAAACCCGCGCTGCTAATAGCCCTCTGGTATAAGTTTGCAACTTAAACCAATATAGACAATTATATTAATATTTTTATTGCATAAATATAAGCTGGTAAATACTTATTTTAGTTTTATATATTAAACTTTTGCATCAATAAACGTTTTATGCGTGAGCGAATTCAAGGGAAACTAAATGAGCAGAAAACCAATATTGACATGGGTAAATTGAAAGCGGGGATTTATATTATTGAAGTATTAACCACATCAGGAAAAATAAATCAGAAAATAATCAAATATTAAAAACGGGGGAAAATCATACTTCTGTTAAGCTCTTTCTTTTCCATGTCTTTGAAAACAAAGTAATAATAGTTAAAAAGAACAAAACCAGGCAGGTAACAATAAGGATTAAACCCTGAAGTGCCGCAGCACCTTCTACGATTTAATCTCCCGAAAGTCTTATTGATTAGTCAATTATTTTTTAACTTGAAACCTGAAACTGCCTATTAATTTCTACAGTTCAGAGTATTCGGGAAGCTTTGGAATTTGTTTAAAAACAACCAAGCCACTAATACATTCTACCCAAAAAGAAGTTCAAATACTTCTTCAATCTTTCTTACAGTTGTAATTTTTATTTTAGGATTTTTTAGATTTAGTCCTTTCTTATTGTATTTTGAGATAAGAATTTGTTCAAATCCAAGCTTTTCAGCTTCACCGATTCTTCGTTCAATACGGTTCACGGGTCTGATCTCACCGGATAATCCGACTTCAGCAGAAAAACAAATATTTTGATCGATCGGGAGATCTTCATTTGAAGATAAAATAGCAGAAATAACAGCAAGGTCAATTGCAGGGTCATCAACTTTTATTCCGCCGGCAATATTTAAAAACACATCTTTAACACTTAGACGAAAACCGCTTCTTTTTTCCAGAACTGCAAGTAACATATTCAAACGCCGCAAATCAAAACCCGTTGATGACCTTTGTGGTGTTCCGTAAGCAGCAGAACTGACCAAAGCCTGTACTTCAATCAACATGGGTCGCATACCTTCTAAAGTTGCAGCTATTGCTACACCGCTAACGTTTTCATCTCTTTGCGAGATAAGTATTTCCGATGGATTGGATACTTCTCTTAATCCGGAATCCTGCATTTCATAAATTCCCAATTCAGATGTTGAGCCAAAACGGTTTTTTGTTGCCCTTAAAATCCGGTATCCGTAATTTCTGTCGCCTTCAAACTGAAGCACGGTATCAACCATGTGTTCTAAAAGTTTCGGACCGGCGAGACTTCCTTCTTTTGTTATGTGCCCGATCAAAAAAACCGGAACATCAGTTAATTTTGAGTAACGCTGCATTTCGGAAGCACATTCCCTTATCTGCGAAATGCTTCCTGCAGATGTATCAATAATATCCGTATGCAAGGTTTGAACAGAATCAATTATTAAAATATCAGGAGTTAATTTTTCAATTTGTCTGAAAATATTTTGTGTTGAAGTTTCAGTAAGGATATAACAGTTTGGATTATTAATTCCGATACGTTCTGCCCTCATTTTTATTTGTTGATGGCTTTCTTCACCGGTTACATATAAAACCCTAAGATTTTTAATATTAAGTGCAATTTGTAACATTAATGTGGACTTGCCAATACCCGGCTCACCACCAATTAAAACCAATGAACCATAAACCAAGCCCCCGCCTAATACCCTGTTAAGTTCAGTATTATTAGTATTTATACGATTTTCCTTAGTTTCTTTAATTTCATTGACAGGTACCGGCTTTCCGGAATCTTTTTTTGTTGAAAGTTTTGCAATCTGGTCTTTATCTTTTTCTTTATGAACAACTTCTTCAACATAAGTATTCCACTCACCGCAGGAAGGGCATCTGCCAATCCATTTCGGTGATTGTGCCCCGCAATTTTGACAGAAAAATACAATTTTGGTTTTAGCCATTTTTATTTGAAATAGTTATATATTGATATCCAATAACTTATAACATCTAATATTTTATTAAATCCTTTTTATCTTATCAATAATCGAAGAGGTTGAATAACCGGGTAAAAAATCAATTGTTTCTATTACACCGCCTTTTGCTTTTACAATATCATAGCCAACAATATCTTCGGGTTTGTAATCACTGCCTTTGATCAAAACATCGGGTTGAACAAATTTGATTAAATTATATGGAGTATCTTCGTCAAATAATATTACCGCGCTCACAAAACTCAAAGATGCCAAGATTATAGCTCTTGATTTTTCATCATTAATAGGACGGTTAATTCCTTTTATCTTCCTGACAGAATCATCGGAATTCAATCCAATAATTAACACATCTCCAAATTCTGCGGCTTTAGATAGATAATCAATATGTCCTAAATGAAGTATATCAAAGCATCCGTTGGTAAATACTATTTTCTTACTTAAGAATCTCCAAATTACTAATTGATATTTTAAAGATTCTTTAGAAAATATTTTTGATTTTATAATTTCAAGTTTTGACATGTTCGGCTTTTTTTCTTTGTAAAAATATCATAATATATGAAAAAACTCCAACAACAATAAGCATTATTCCCTGTGAAGTATGAATCAAAGTTGCCCATGATGCAGCAGCTGTCGATGGAACATCATATAATTCATAAAGTATTGCTTTAACAAAGAAATGATATGCTCCAATGCCACCGGGAACCGGTGCTACCATGCCAAGGCTTCCTATTGCCAACACAGTTATACCATCAATAACTGTTAGATGAGAGGTTTCGGGCATGGAATTAAATACCACATAAGTCATTATAAAATACATAAACCAAATAACGAATGTATAAAACAAAAATCCTGACTTGTTTTTTAATTTTAGAATTGTTTTTAGTCCGTCAAAAAAACCACTTATAAATTCTGCTATTTTACTGTAAAATGATTTTTCTTTTAATCTGGGTTTGAAATACCTGAAAAGGAAAATAATTATTATCAATAATAATAATAAAATAAATAAAATAAATAAAATCGGAATTATATTATTTGAAAATTTTGCAAATAGGGGAGTAAATATTCTATCATCAACAAAACCTCCAACCAATTTTAACTGAAAAACAATTACACCGATAATTATAATAAAAAGAATAATTAAATCAAATACCCTTTCAGCCACAACTGTACCGAAAAGGGAATCAAAAGGAATTTTATCTTTTTTGCTTAAAATACCACAACGGGTTATTTCGCCTAATCTCGGCAATGCCATATTAGCAAAATATCCTATCATTACAGCATAAAAAGTAGTGCTTGTTTTGGTTTTATAACCTAATGAGTTTATCAGAATGTTCCAGCGAATAGCTCTGGCAATATGGCTAGTTATTCCAAAAACAAAAGACAACAGAATCCACCAATAATTAGCATCTAAAATTTGCCGGATAACCAAATGCAGATCTACTTTCCTGAAAACAAGCCATAGCAAAAACAGCCCAATAAACAGAAACACCAGATACTTAAATACAGCTATAATTTTCTTATTCAAAAAAATCAGGTTAATTGGTTGTTATTATCAGGAAAAATGATTGATGGTTTAAATTTCTTTGCTTCTTCAAATTCCATTGATGCATAAGAAATTATTATGATCAGGTCGCCAATCTGAGCTTTTCGGGCAGCAGCACCATTCAGTGAAATTATTCCTGAACCTCTTTGTCCTTTAATTACATAAGTTGAAAGTCGTTCACCGTTTGAAATATTATATATGTGAACTTTTTCGTTTTCAATTAAATTGGCAGTATCCATTAAATTTTCATCAATTTCAATACTGCCGATATAATTTAAATTAGCTTGTGTAATAGTTGCCCTGTGGATTTTTGATTTTAAAACTTCTATTTTCATGATGATGCAAAGATAAAAAAAATGTAACTATTCAGGTATCAAAAGTTATTTCGTTACAAATTTCTATACAGTATCTATTACAAAGTTATTAATATTTTTCATAAGCTGAATAGTTACATTAAAATAATATTATCTATCAAACGAACTTTTCCTAAAAAAAGTGCAATACATGCAATGCAATCTTTATTTTCCCATCTCTCAATGGGTTGGAGTGTTTTTTTATCAACAATCTCAAAATATTCCAATTTCATGCCTTTGCAATTATTTATTTGTTGTTCAACCCATTTGTTTAACTCGTTAATTGGAGTCTTGCCTGCTTTATTTTTTACTTCTTTTAATATTTGATAAATAACAGGGGCTATTTTTCTTTCTTCGGGTGTTAAACGTTTATTTCTTGAGCTTTTTGCTAATCCGTCAGGTTCTCTCACAGTAGCACAAGGAACAATTTCAACCGGAATTTTATATTTTTTTACTAATGCATGAATAATTACAAGTTGTTGATAATCCTTTTCACCAAAATATGATTTATCAGGTTTTATGATTTCAAATAATTTTTTAACAACAATAGCCACTCCGTTGAAATGCCCCGGCCTGTGCTTCCCTTCCATAACTTTTTCCAGATCTCCGAAATCATACTTGGTTTTTACAGGAGCAGGGTACATTTCTTTAACAGATGGAGAAAATAAAAGATCACAACCGGTTTTTTCTAATTCTGAAATATCATTTTCTAAATTTCTCGGATATTTTTCAAGGTCTTCACGGTTGTTGAATTGGATTGGATTCACGAAAATACTACACACAACAAAATCGTTTTCTCTTTTTGCTTTTCTAATGAGTTCAAGATGACCTTCGTGTAATGCTCCCATTGTAGGCACAAATCCTATTGAAAGGTTTTGCAAACGGATATTTTTTAAATACTCTTTAGTATTTTTAATAGTATTTATAATTTTCATTCAAAATGTCAAATCAGTTACTTGATTTTTTTAAAAATGTTTTTCTCAAGACTTCTTTTGGGAGTTTCAACTATACGCCCGATTTCTTTGCCATTGCGATAAAAAATAAATGTAGGGATTAATTTGATTTCCAAATCACTAATATCAGTGATATAGGTTTGTTTTTTTGTATCAACACCAATTAATGATATGTTTTTTTCATTAAAATTTACCATATCCATAATTTTAAAAAATCGAGGTAATTGTATTTCGGAGTCGCTGCACCATGTGCCTAATACAACTGTAACTGTAAGACCATCCAAATGTTCCTTGATTTTTTCAAGAACAGCGGCACTGGGGTTATATTCTTTATATTTAATATTAAAATGATAACCGAAATTACCTGTTTTCAGTCCGTTACGGTTACATTTTCCGATAAGTACATTCTGGCCGGCTTTTTCATCATAAATTTTTCTATTTGGTATCTGGGAATATAAGGCTACGCCGGATATTAAAAATAAAGCAATTAAAATGTTTCTTAATTTCATAATATGATTTTTTAGGGATTAAAAATTTTTCGCAAAGATAAATTAAATTAGGTTGAAACTATATAGAAATTTGTGGAAATTAATAGAAATATAACTACTTAGATAAATAAAATATTGTAACATAATAAAGAAATTACCGCAAAGAACGCTAAAATTTGCAAAAAGAATCATTTTCTTAGTATTTTCAAATCAAAAATTTAATAATATTTGCGCCTAATTTATTTTACTGTGATTTTTTAAAAAAGCTGGTTAGCGGTTTCAAACCGCTTACCAGCTGAGAAAAACAACATAAAACTTGATTGAGGCTCAAAGATGTATCAACTCCTTCCTCAACATATTCAGGGCGGTTAAAGCTGCTTTGCGAATATTCCTTCCGCGGTGTTCGCCGAATAAATATTTTTTTGTAATTACTTTTTTATCGGGAGTTGCAATAGCAATCCATGTTGTTCCCACAGGTTTTTTTTCGGTTCCGCCATCAGGTCCTGCAATACCGGATGTTGCAATAGCATAATCGGTTTTGAATTTTTGTTGAACTCCCAATGCCATTTCAGTAACTACCTGCTTGCTAACAGCACCATTATCAATTAAAGTTTTGTTTTTTACACCAAGTAAACTTTCTTTAATTAGGTTTGAATAAGCAATTATCGAACCTATATAATAATTTGAACTTCCCGGAACACTTGTAATAAGATGAGAAATGTATCCTCCTGTGCAGCTTTCGGCAGTTGACAGAGTTTGATTTTTTTCTTTTAATAATCTTCCGATAATTTCTTCAAGAGTATCTTCTTCATATCCAAAAATTAAATCAGGGATAATTTCCTGTAATTTTCCGGAAAAAGAATTAATTTCCTGTATTAATTTTTCTTTATTGTTCCCTTTGGCTGTTATTCTTAATCGAACAATGCCAGGCTGTGGCAGGTATGCAAGATTAAAATTTTCAGGCAGGTTTTTCTCCCAGTCAGCAATTATTTCAGTTAAAAATGATTCGCCAATGCCTTGAGTTAAAATAGTTTTATGGATAATAAAACCTGTTTTATAAAATTTTTTGAGTCTTGGAATTACTTGTCCGGTTATCATAGGTTTCATTTCAAAAGGAACACCTGGCATTGAAACAAATATTTTCCCGTCTTTATTGAACCACATTCCCGGGGCCGTTCCATTTTTGTTTTTCAACGGAATACAATTTGCAGGCAGTTCGGCTTGTTGCCTGTTCAGTTCGGTTACTTTAAATCCTCTCGCTTTGAATAATTCATGTATTTGTTGGTAAGCTTCATTATTAAAAACCAATGAAGTATTGAAAAATTCGCAAAGTGTTTGTTTGGTTATATCATCCTTTGTTGGTCCTAAACCGCCTGTGATCAAAATAATATCCGACCTTAAAAATGCCCGGTCAAGGATTTTAAGGATATGATCTTTTTTATCTGAAATTGTTGTGATTTGCTGAACTTCAATCCCTGCAAGATTTAATTGTTCGGCTATCCATGAAGCATTTGTGTTAACAACCTGACCGATTAATAATTCATCACCAATTGAAATAATTTCTGCAATCATATGTATAAAGATAAAAGATAAAAGATAAAAGTATAAAGTGAAGCGAAGCAAACCCGTATGGGACAAAAGTATAAATTATTTCCTTAAATTGATTTAAGATTTGTGATTTTAGATTTTATATTAAATTGTCTTTTATCTTTTATATTTTGTCTTACTTTTGTTTTTTAAAAATAAATTGATGGAAAAATTAAAAGAATCTCAGTTAATAATAAATCCTGACGGGACAATTTATCATTTAAAGCTGAGACCTGAAAATATAGCTTCGACAATAATAGTTGTAGGGGACCCTCAAAGAGTTCAGAAAGTCTCAAAACATTTTGATAAAATAGAATTTAAAAATCAAAACCGCGAAATTATTACACACACCGGTTATCTTAATAAAAAGCGGTTAACGGTTATTTCATCAGGTATGGGACCTGATAATATTGATATTGTTTTAAATGAACTGGATGCCTTAGTAAACATTGATTTGAAAAAAAGGATTAAAAAAGCAGTGCATACTTCTTTGAATATTATCAGATTGGGAACTTCAGGCGCCATCCAATCTGACATTCCGATTGATTCATTCGGATTATCAACTTATGGGTTAGGACTTGACGGACTTTTAAATTTTTACCTGATTAAAAAAGATATTCTGGAAAATGATATGATGAATGCTTTTATAAAACATACTCATTGGTCGGATAAATTACCCAAACCTTATGTTGTTAAATGCTCTGAAAATTTAGCAGAAAAAATCGGCAAGGGAATGATAAAAGGAATTACAGCTACGGCTCCGGGCTTTTACGGACCACAAGGTCGGGTACTCAGACTTGATCTTCAATACCCCGGTCTGAATAAAACAATTGAATCATTTAGTTTTAATAACGAAAGAATTATCAACTTTGAAATGGAAACCTCTGCTTTGTATGGGCTTGGAAAATTATTAGGACATAATATAATTACTGTTTGTGCAATAATTGCAAACAGAGTAAATGAAGAATACAGCAAAGATTATAAAAAACCTGTTAAAAAACTGACTGAATTGTTGTTGGAAAGATTGACATGAGGTTATTTTGATAAATGAGTAGAAAAGCTGGTTATCGGTTATTTAGTCCGTCCATAAAGTCCGATAGTTTAAATAAATATTAAAAATCACAAATTACAAGCACCAAAATACAAAACTTGTCCGCCCGTATGGGTGGATGGATAAATCACAATGACCGAAATTTCAATATTAAAAGCTGTTCTGAACATCCATCCACCCATACTGGCAGACAAGTTTTGGTAATTTATATTTCGAATTTATCCATATGACTGAAAGGAATCCGTATGGACAAGTTTTGTTATTTGTTTTTTGTTATCCATACGGACAAGTTTTGGTGCTTTAATTCAATAATTGTTTGACTTTAAGGACAGAAACTATTTACTGTTTACCAGCTAACCCCAAATTTATATTATCTTTGTAACAATTTGATACTTATAAAGTATTCTATACTAATGCTGAATAGAAAAACAAAAACTTTAAAGGTCTATTCAGCACGCATAACTACTTCTAAACAGCTTTACTTCGCAAATCTGTTAAGAATTAGTATAAATAATACAAATGGAGAAAGAACAAAAAGATAAAGAATTGGGTGCTTTGATCAGCTTGCTGGATGAGCCTGATAACAGAATGTTTGATCAAATTAAGGAAAAGATATTTACTTATGGTATTGATGCAGTTCCTTCTCTTGAAAACGCATGGGATAATTCATTTGACAACTTGATTCAACAAAGAATTGAAAATATTATTCATAAAATTCAATTTGATAATTTATTTGTTGAGTTAGAAAAATGGTCTCAAAATAATTATAAAGACCTTTTACATGGATTTATTTTGCTGTCACAGTATCAATATCCTGATCTTGACAAGGATAAGATAACAAGGCAAATTTCAAAAATCGTCCAGGATATTTGGCTTGAACTTAATAATTATCTTACAGCATTAGAAAAAATTAAAGTTATAAATCATATTCTTTTTGATATTCATAAATTCACTAGCAATAAGAGTAATATTTATTCTCCTGAAAAATTTTTCATAAACAATTTACTTGAATCAAAAAAGGGTAATCCAATCTCACTTGGAATGCTCTATATTATTATTGCCCAAAGTTTGAAAATGCCGGTTTATGGCGTAAATCTTCCCAAACATTTTATTCTTGCTTATTCTGATGAGATCAAGAATGAAAAATTCATAGTGGTAAAAAAAGATGAGGTTTTATTTTATATCAATCCATTTAATAAGGGTGCTGTTTTTACCCGAAAGGAAATAGAATTATATATAAAACAATTAAGTTTAAAACCCGAAAAAAAATATTTTATTCCTTGCGATAATATTACAATAGCTAAACGATTTATAAATGAACTGCTTACTTCCTATGAAAAACTCGGTCATCAGGATAAAATATACGAGCTGAAAAAATTGAGAAAAGCTTTAAATAAATAATATTTTTCTCAAGGTTTTATAAATAATTTTCATATCAGTCTTTATGCCGGAATCAGTAATGTATTTTAAATTGAGTTCAAGCTTGGCTGGCATAATTTTTTCAATATAGACTTTTTCGGGATTGGCTGCCTTGCTTAAAATATCACTTTCATTAATATATTCTAATGAAGCATAATCGGTAAGTCCGGGTTTTACTTTCAAAACCTGTTTTTGTCTTTTATTATAAAGTTCAACATATTTCCTGACTTCTGGTCTTGGACCCACAAAACTCATATCTCCTTTTAAAATATTTATTAATTGTGGCAGCTCATCCAACTTGTGTTTTCTTAAGAAATATCCGGTTTTTGTTACTCTGCTGTCTTTACTGCCAACAGTAAGCAAACCCTGCATGTCGGCACCGGTTTTCATGGTTCTGAACTTGATTAAAGAAAAATCCCTGTTATTTTTCCCGACTCGTTTTTGCTTATAAAAAACACCCCCTTTTGAATCAATAATTATCAGGATAGAAATAATAAAAATCAAAGGTGATAATATTATTAATCCGATTAAAGAGAAAAAAAGATCAAACAGTCTTTTTAGCATATTTATTTTATTTTTCAGATATCTGTGAAAGCACTTCTTCTACAGATTTTATAACTGCATCAATTATTTTTTTAACATTTTTTTTTGTCAGGTCATAATAAACAGGCAAACTGATTTCTCTTGAATAATTGTCGAAAGAAACAGGATAATTATTTATATCATATCCAAGATTTTTATAGTAGGTCATCATAGGTAACGGAATAAAATGAACGTTTACCGAAACACCTTTTTCGAAAATTAATTGTATGATTTTATCTCTTTGCCTTTCGTTGATATTCTTAATTCTTAAAAGATAAACATGGTATGATGAGATTTTGTTTTCTGTTTTATAAACAGGTAGTTGTGCCCGGTTAAATTTTGAAAATGCTGCTGAATAATCATCAAAAATATTTTTTCTTTTTACAAGCATATCTTCATCATAACGAGCCAGTTCAATCAATCCAATAGATGCCTGCATATCGGTCATATTGTATTTATAACCCGCTTCAATAATGTCGTATCTCCAGTTACCGACTTTAGCTTTGGCTAATGCATCTTTGGTTTGTCCGTGAAGAGATTTTATATTAAGATAATTATAAACTTTCTGATTGTCAAAAGCTTCGGGTAAATTCAAACAAACAGCTCCTCCTTCGGCAGTAGTAAGGTTTTTTACTGCATGAAATGAAAACACGGTGATGTCGGTTAAGTTTCCTGTTTTTTTCCCATAGTATTCAGCTCCGATTGAATGTGCAGCATCAGCTAAAATTAGTATCCTTCCTAACTTTTCTTGTTCTTTGCTTTTCGGATGGAATTTTTTTCTGATCTTTTCTTTTCTGACCAAAGCATTAATTTCATTATAATCGCATGGAAATCCTGCAAGGTCAACAGGCATAATAACTTTTGTTTTGTTAGTTATTGCTTTTTCAATTTCCTTAACCGAGATATTAAAATCATTTTTATTAATATCAACAAATACCGGCTTTGCCCCGCAATGAATAATTACATTTGCTGTTGCCGAATATGTATATGCAGGCAATATAACTTCATCTCCTTCATTTACGCCGAACCATCTTAGCATTAATTCCAATCCGGCAGAACCTGAACTTACGCATAAAGTTTTTTTATGTCCGGCATATTCTGTGATATTTTTTTCAAACAATTTTGTTTTCGGACCTGTAGTTATCCACCCTGATTTCAGAGTATCAATTACTTCTTCAATAATTTTTTGATCCATGCGAGGTGGAGAGAAAGGTATCATATTTATATAGATTATTTGTTTGATGATTTGTATTTGGAGAGAAATTCAAGAATGTTATTTTCAACTCTTGACAGAACATTTGTTACATCAGATTTTTCAAACTCATCACCTGTAATATTTTCATACAATTCAATGTACCTGTCTGAAACAAGGTTGACAAATTCATCTGTCATTTCTGGTATCTGCTGCCCTTCTTTACCCTGAAAGCCGTTTTCCATTAACCACTCTCTGACAAATTCTTTTGAAAGTTGCTTTTGAGGTTCACCTTTAGCCTGCCGTTCTTCATAGCCTTCTTTATAAAAATATCTTGATGAATCCGGTGTATGAATTTCATCAATCAGATAAATTTTGTCACCAACTTTACCAAATTCATATTTAGTGTCAACCAATATCAAACCCATTTTTTCTGCAATTTCCGTACCTCTCTCAAATAGTTTATTTGTGTATTGTTCAAGTATCATATAATCCATGCCACAAACCAAATGACTTTCAACAATTTCCCTTTTTGAAATATCCTCATCATGACCTATGTCAGCTTTAGTTGTAGGAGTAATGACAGGTTCGGGGAACTTGTCATTTTCCTTCATTCCATCAGGCATTGGCATACCACATATTGTCCTTTTACCTTGCTTGTATTCGCGCCAAGCATGTCCTGACAAATAACCACGTATAACCATTTCAACTTTAAATGGCTCACAAAATCTCCCGACAGTTACCATCGGATCAGGAACAGCAATTTTCCAGTTTGGAACAATGTCTTTGGTTGCATCCAGGAATTTTGCAGCTATTTGATTCAGAACCTGCCCTTTATATGGAATTCCTTTTGGCAGGACAACATCAAAAGCCGAAATGCGATCAGTTGCTATCATTACCAGTAATTCTTCATTGATATTATAAACGTCTCTTACTTTGCCTTTATACAAATTTATTTGTCCCGGAAAGTTGAAGTTTGTTTTTGTTATTGCATTTTTCATAATTACATTTATTAAATTATTTATTTTCCTGATAAGCTTTAATGATTTTTGTTACTAATCTGTGCCTGATAATATCTCTTTCGTCAAGGAAAATAAAGCTTATTCCTGGAATATTTTTTAAAATTGTTTTTGCATGAACCAATCCTGAGCTTTGATTTTGCGGCAGGTCAATTTGGGTAATATCGCCGGTAACGATAAATTTTGCTGAGCGTCCCATTCTGGTAAGGAACATTTTTAACTGGTTTTGGGTAGCATTTTGGGCTTCATCCAAAATTGCAAACACATTGTCAAGAGTTCTTCCTCTCATAAATGCCAGCGGAGCAATTTCAATGGTTCCGTCTTCCAAATATGATAATAGTTTTTGAGTAGAAAGCATATCGCGCAAAGCATCATATAAAGGTTGCAGATAAGGGTCTAATTTATCCTTAAGATCACCCGGTAAAAAGCCAAGATTTTCACCTGCTTCAACTGCCGGTCGGGTCAGAACAATCCGTTTGACTTGTTTATTTTTTAATGCCTTTACAGCCAGGGCAACGGCAGTGTATGTTTTTCCGGTTCCGGCCGGACCAATTGCAATTATCAGGTCGTTATTTTTGCAACTTTCAACCATCTTGCGTTGGTTTACTGTCCGGGCTTTAACCAGTAAGCCGTTCCTGCCATGAACAAGAATATCATTGTTTTTTTCGGTATTTGTAAGAAAGTGGTTTTCTTCAGATTCCATCAATTGTAGAATGTCATTTTCAGATATTTTTCCAAATTTGTCATAAACCAAAAGAAGCAGTGAAAATTTTTTATCAAAATTATTTACCTGTTTTTCATCACCAATAATTTTGATCATATCACCTCTGGCAATTATTTTTAGTTTAGGAAAGAATTTTTTAAACAGTTCAAGATTTGTGTCATTTACCCCATAAATTTCAACAGGGTTGTATGATTCAATGCTAATGATTTTTTCGCTCATAAAAAAAATATATAATAATTAAATAGAGTCAGTCCATAAAGTTACGTTTTAATAATTTTAGATTTTAGAATTCAGATTTAAAATTTAAAATAGTGTTGATTATCAGTGGATTAAAAAATCTAAAATCTAAAATCTAAAATCTAAAATAGTATCAACATAATTGACTTTATGGACAAGCTAAATAGTCATCCGATGGCTATCATTTCAATTTTTTTACTTTTTAGACCATAATCAATAATATTATTTGTATTTTTGAATACTGCAAATTTAATTTAATTTTTTATTACTCATTATATATGCCAATAATAACTTTAACAAGCGACTGGGGACACAGTGATCATTATATTGGAGCAGTAAAGGGAAGTATCTTAAATCAGCTTCCTGATGTAAAAATTATAGATATTTCACATCAGGTTGCCCCGTTCAATATTGAACAAGCTGCTTTTATTCTGAAGAATTGTTATAAGAATTTTCCCAAAGGCACTATTCATATTATCGGTGTGAATACCGAAGAATCTGATAAAAATCCTCATACTGTTGTCTTTATTGATGATCATTATTTTATTGGCACTGATAATGGAATTTTTTCAATGATCTTTGACAAACCACCAAAAAAAATTATTGAATTAAACATTATGCTGGATTCGGATTATTTTACATTTTCTACACGCGACAGGTTTGTTAAAGCTGCAATACATCTTGCAGAGGGAAAAAAAATTGAAGATTTGGGCGTTGAAAGAAAAAAAGTAAATGAAAAAATATTATTCAAACCTGCAGTTGAAAAAAATATTATTAAAGGCATAATAATTTACATTGATTCTTTTGAAAATGTAATTACTAATATAACCGAACAGTTATTTAAGAAAATTGGTAAAGGCAGAAAATTCTCAGTTTTGTTTCGTGGCGAAAGCATAAATAAAATCTATAAATCATACAATGATGTTCCTGTAGGAGAGATCGTAGCTATTTTTGGTTCAAATGGTCATTTGGAAATTGCTATCAACCAAGGCAATGCAAGCGGCTTGTTAGGATTAGGAATTAATGATACTGTAATGATCGAATTTGAAGGATGAGGGTGATTTTATAGGTATAATATTAATTTTATGAAATCTTCAGAATTTAAAAATAATTTGAAAAAAACTAGAAATTTTAAACCGGTTATTTTTTTGTTTTTTCTTTTATTCACTCAATTTATATTAAATGCACAAACAGCAAATATTGACAGTCTTGAAACAATACTTAAAAAGACAAAAGGAGAAGAAAAAGTAAAAGTTTTAAATACACTTATAAACGAATATTCAATAATAGATTCAGTAAAGTCATTCAATTATTTTAAAGAGTCAATTAGTATATCCGAGAAATTAAATCTTCATTTCCATGAAAAAAACACTTTCGATGGCTTAATAAGTTTTTTAGTTAGAAATAAAAAATTTGATGAAGCCATAAGCAGAGTGAAAAAGGTATTGGAATACTGCGAAAAAAATAACCTGAAAAAAGCTGTTGGATTTTCTTACAGTGAAATAGGTTATGTTTTTTTAAAGATGAATAATTATGCAGAAGCTGAAAAATATCAAAATATTGCTTTACAAAAGTTTAATGAAATTGATTGTGATTATGGGAAAGCAGCGGTTTATGAAAGATTAGGTCTTATTTACATGATTAAAAACGAGTTTACCGAAGCAATAAAATACTATTATCTGGCTTTAAAGATTAATCAAAGATTAGATTTTATACCTGAAACCGGAACTTCTTTGTATCATATTGGATTAACAGAACTATATTTGAGTAATTATGAAAAAGCCGTTGAATATATTTTGAGGTCGCTTAAATACTGGGAACAATTAAATTATGTGGCAAATATCTGGAATTGTAATGAATTGATAGGAAATATTTACATTAAACTCGGTGGCTATCGCAAAGCATTGCATTATCATAAAATAGCTCTTAAAATTCGTGAAGATTATATAAGATGGAGCATTAGAAATGGCGTGGGAAGTGGCGATGATATTGACTCGGTTAATAATCTCGGAATTGCTTATTCATTTAATAACATTGCTGAAGTTTACCTGAATCTTAAAAAATATGATTCAGCATATTTTTATGCTTACGAATCGCTAAAGAAAAAAGAATCTAAAAATAGTGTTGCTTCACCTAACGATATTGCAAATTCACAGCTTAACCTCGGAAATATTTATAATAAACTTAATAAATACGATTCTGCAGTTTTCATGATTACTAAAGCTGCAAAGACCTATAAAACACTACAAAATAAAAGCTCATATTCGGAAGCATTATACGGACTGGGCCAGGTATATTTTGATTTGAGAAAATTCAATGAAGCAAAAGAATATTTTACAAGAGGGCTGGAAATTACAAAGGAGATTGGCGATAAAAGCAATGAAAAAAACGGATACAAGTTATTATCCGACTTATTATTATCAGAAACTAATTATAAAAAATCATTAGAATATTATAAACTTTATTCCGAGATAAAAGACAGCATTATAAATAAGGAAAGTAACAGTAAAATAGAAGAACTGCAAATAAAATATGATGTTGATAAAAAAGAACAGGAAATAAAAACCCAGAAAGCTCTTGTTTTGAAAAAGAAAAGCCAGCTTGTTTTATCGTTGATAATTGGAGGTCTGCTAATTTTAGTCGCAGCAACTTTTATCTTTTTTATCCAGAAAACAAAAAAGCAAAAAGAAAAGATATTAAAACAGGAAGCCGAAAACTTACGAAAGGAACTGGAGTTGAAGAACAGGGAACTGGTTTGTAATGTCAGCAGTATTTATGTCAAGAACCAGGTAATAAGTAAAGTTGCTCATAAACTTTCAAAAAGTTCGGAAAATTTCAAACAGGCAAATATGAATATGATACGTAATGTAATTGGCGAGCTTAAACAAAACTTAGATGAAACAAGCTGGAAAGAATTTGAAATTCGATTTGCCCGGGTACATGAAAACTTTTATAAAAATATAGATAAAAGGTTTCCTGATCTGACAAACACCGAAAGAAAAATATGCGCCATGCTCAAACTTGGCATGAGCAGCAAAGATATAGCCTCCATCACTATGACTCAATCCGAAAGTGTTGACATTACACGCTCCCGTTTAAGAAAAAAACTCAATTTAACAAGAGATGAAAATTTAACGGGATTTCTGAATCGTTTTTAAAGTAAAGTAAAAAATGCATAGTGTAAATTTGCAATATTTATTTTTGTATATTTGCATCAAAAAATAAAATAAAATGAAAGAAATAATCTTTATTGTTGAAGAAGCTCAGGAAGGCGGTTATACTGCAAAATCATTTGGTGATAATATTTTTACTGAAGCCGATACTTTATCTGAACTAAAAGCAATGATTAAGAATGCTGTGATTTGCCATTTTGAAAAATCCAAAGAAGATTTAATCAATGAATTATTTTAAAGAAAATAACTGTTTGTAATTCATAAAACTAAACATGTAAAGATTAATTTCATTTCTTACTTGTTTATTGATTATTGTGTGTTGATTATTGAGTGTTTTTTAAATAATATCTCTTTTAAAATTTGGACATTTTCAAATTTTAAAATTGATTTAAACCTTTATCTCACCCTTAAACCTCAAATGCTCTAAAACTAAACTTAACTCACCGTATGAAACATCTTCACCGAGAGCTATTTTTGCATCAAGTAATAAGGTGGTCTTTTGCTTTTGAAAAAAATTTGATATGAGTTTTATTTTTTCAGCACTTAATATTTTATAAACAGATATATCTCCTGTGCCTACAAAATTTGCAAGATGCCCTTCAATTGTAGATGTGGCAAAATGTCTTTCTTTGGCAATATTTTCTATGGTTTTTCCGGCTTTCCACAGTTCAAAGCTAATTTGCTTGCTGCTTTTCTTTGGGACTTCAATAGAGATTTCGGGTTCTTCGTAAGTATTGTATTCGATATTATTTTCTTTGCAATATAAAATTATCATTTCAAGCAGATCATCACCGAACATTTCCAATTTCTTTTTCCCAAGTCCTTTAATTGCTTTTAGTGCCTGTTTTGTAACAGGTAGTTTAGTACTCAACTCCCTCATAGTTTTTAGCTGTAAAACCATATAAACATCCCAATCAAGTTCATCGGCTTTAGCATCACGCCATGCTTTAAGATGCTTGTAAAAATCAGGGTGGGTAATGTCGGTGCCAACCGTTTCAGATGATTTTTTCCGGACAGGTTTTAAAGCATGATCATCAATGGAAGCTTTGGCTCTTGCCTCCATATAATCTTTCACAATAAAACCTTTTTGGCAGGCTTGTAAACAGGCTGATTTGAATAATGCCTCTATTAGTAATTTATTAACAACATCTTTCACCGATTTACGTGCTGCTTTATTGTCTGTTTCTATCGTAATATTTTCAATTTTATCTGTAACCAATTTTTCAATTTTTCCTGAAAAATAAACGCCGGCTTTCTGTATTCTGTCTTGTAAAGTGGCATCTTTTTCCATATCAATCTCTTTTGAAAGCGAATTCAGAAGCTGGGTGCGAAATTTCCCTGATACATCTATTATCTCTTCTTTTACCTTTTTGTTCATTTCTATAAAAATAACCCTTGGGTTTCCCTGTAAACTACCGGAATATTCATTTAATAATTTAATGGAAAAAAATATAAATTTCTGTAAAGTATTAAAATCAAAAAGTCCGGTTAACAATTGTTGTTGATATGCTTTTTTTGATGTTTCAAGTTGTATCCTGTCAGGTTGGTTTTCTTCATAATGCTTCGTGAAACTTTCAACGGTTCTGTCGTGTTTTACGCTATGTGCTCCAATGGGTGTACTCAAAACAAGACCTTCCAACGATTTGCAGCGACTAAGTGCCACATAAACCTGTCCGTGTGCAAAAGCAGCTTGTGCATCAATAATTGCTTTCTCAAAAGTCAATCCCTGACTTTTATGTATGGTAATAGCCCATGCCAGCTTCAGCGGATATTGTGTAAAAGTACCTTCAACGGTTTCTTTAATTTCTTTGGTTTCTTCATCAATCTTATACTTCATTTTTTCCCATTCCACGGGCATAACATTTATTGATTCTTCATCACCAACACAATTTACCGTTACAATATCATCATCAATTTTGGTGATTGCTCCAATTTTCCCATTATAAAATTCCTTAGCCGGATTAGGGTCATTTTTTACAAACATTACCTGTGCTCCGGCTTTTAGCTTTAGTTCAAAATCGGTGGGATATGTGTATTCCGGGAAATTACCGGAAACTTCTGCTTCGAAAGTATGGGTTTTCCCTTTTAACCGGCTCAGCTTAGAATCATTAATTTGTTTTGCTTTATTATTGTGGGTAGTGAGGATGATGTAACCGGCATTATCATGGTTAAAATCAGGTT
>JAUXFX010000084.1 GCA_030622635.1 Bacteroidota bacterium | reverse complement strand
TATATCCTAACCCAGATAAACTGGAAGATAAAAGACAAAAGTTAAACAAACCGTTATCCTTCTGTATGACTTAGTAATAAAAGATTACAGAAGGTGATGAAAAATATTTTGTCATTTTGTATAAAGATTTTATGTATTAGATATTAATGTAATATTATTATAATTATTCATTGTCATTAACAGGAGAAATAATTTCTACTGTATCCTTTTGAGATTGATTGGCTGAATCAAGTTTTGCTTTATATTCGGGTGAATCAAATTGTAATAAAACATTTTTATCTGTAGCAGCATTGATTGAATCTTCTGTATTTGCATATTTATCGTGTTGCGGTGTGATATCCTCTTTATGCTGCCTTATAAAAATCCAATAAATTCCGAACATCAAAATAATAACAGCAGCAATAGGAAGCACATAGTGTTTAATGGTTCTGTAGAAAGGATATTTTTCTTGTTTTATTATTTGGGATATCTCTTTCCTTGTCTTTTGATACTCATCAGCCTCATTCCATAGTCCGGGAAATTTCCTGCGAAATTGCAATTGTTTGGCAAACTCAGGATCATTTTTCAATCTTTGTTTAAAAAGATCAAGCTCTTTACCGTGTAATTTACCATCAAGGTAATCTTCAATTAATCCTATGTTTTTTTCTAAAATTGTCATTTATGATCAATATAATAATTCGTGGTATCTGGGATTGTTTTGTATTAATGAACGTAGCTTAGCCATACATCTGATAAATCTTTGCCGGGCGTTATCATATCCTATTCCAAGATGAGCAGCAATATTCATAAAGCTTGTACTTTCTTCTTTTCCATCCTGGTCATCACATAAGTTAAACTTCAAGTCAATGATATCTTTACAGTTTTTTTCAAGTTTATCCTTTAATTCCAAAACCAAATTAATTATTTCATAATGGTCAATATCCCGGTTTTCTTCAATGTTTGATGAATCAACCGTTTTTATTGGTTTATTCCTGTTATAATTTCTCAGGCATATATTTTTGCAAATACCATATAAATAAGTAGAGAATGTGCTTTCTCCCTTAAAAACTCCCTTTCTGATATTCATCACAGCCCTTGTAAGTCCTTCCTGAAAAACATCTTCTGGTCCTAACTCTATGTTTTTGAAATTATTAACCATGCTTCTAATACTATAAAAATCTTTTCTGTAGATAAGCTCTAATGTCTTCCTGTCATTTTTCAAAATGCCTTCAATAAGCTTTTCATCAAACTTTTTATTGGTTTGTACATTTTTATCGGTTTTTGTGACAGATTTTAAATGCATATATTAAAAAAATCGTTTAAACTTTTGAAATAATCCGGATTAATTGATGTAAAAATACATCATATTTTACAAATATAGAAATTTTATATATTTTATTAAATTATTCACAATATTTCAACCAAACATCATTAATGTTTTAAAGTTTATTAAATTTGCAGATTCAATTTTTTAAAGAGTTTTTTTAAAATTTATTATTAACAGCAATCTAAAATTTTCAAAATGATAACTAACAATTTTATTAAAAGACATAACGGACCACGTGAAGAAGAAGTTAATCAAATGCTTGAAAAGATCGGTGTTTTTTCTCTTAATGAATTAATTGATGAAACCGTTCCAAAGGCAATAAGATTAAAAAAACCATTGAACTTGCCCGATGGGTTAAATGAATACGAGTATTTAAATCATATTAAGAAAATTGCAGAAAGAAACAAAATCTATAAATCGTATATCGGTTTGGGATATTACAATACAATCACTCCAGGTGTTATTACAAGAAATATTCTGGAAAATCCGGGTTGGTATACTTCATACACACCGTATCAGGCAGAGATTTCACAGGGACGGCTTGAAGCATTGTTGAATTTTCAAACAATGGTTTCCGACCTTACCGGCTTACCTTTGGCAAATGCTTCATTGCTTGATGAGGGAACTGCTGCTGCTGAAGCAATGATAATGTTGTTTAATACACGCCCGAGAGCCGCTGTAAAACGTGAAGCCAATATTTTCTTTGTGTCTGAAGATATGTTCCCGCAAACAATTGATGTTATTAAAACCCGTGCTGTGCCACTTGGAATAAAACTCGAAGTTGGTGATTTTAATAAATTTGAATTTAATGATAAAGTTTTTGGAGCTATTGTTCAGTATCCAAATCAAAAAGGTGCAATTATTGATTATCGTGATTTTGTGAATAAAGCCCATGAAAACGAAACAACAGTTGCCGTTGCTGCCGACCTGCTCAGTCTTGCTTTACTTACTCCTCCCGGAGAATGGGGTGCGGATGTTGTTGTCGGCTCTACACAACGTTTCGGTATTCCGATGGGATACGGCGGACCACATGCCGGATATTATGCAACAACAGAAAAATTCAAGCGAAATATGCCTGGAAGGATCATTGGTGTTACAGTGGATGCACAGGGAAATCCTGCTTTAAGAATGGCTTTGCAAACACGAGAACAACATATCAAAAGAGAAAGAGCCACTTCAAATATTTGTACTGCACAGGCATTACTGGCTTCTATGGCTGGAATGTATGCCGTTTATCATGGTCCTGACGGAATCAGGGAAATAGCAGAAAATATTAATCTTTTAACCGCTATCTTATCAAAAGAAATTAATAATTACAGATACAAGCAAAAAAATCAATTTTTCTTTGATACTTTGGAAATTGAACTTCCTGATAATGTTTCTGTTGAGGATATCAGAAAACAAGCTCTTAATAATGAAATGAATTTCAGATATATTGATGATCGTTATATCGGCATCAGCATTGACGAAACCACTTCTTTAGACGACATCAATATAATCCTGAAAATATTTGCCAGAGCGAATAATAAGGAGTTTAATGAATATTCAATTGAAAAAGATTTAAAAAAAATAAATACTTTTCCTGAAGGTCTGATAAGAGAAAGCAAATTTCTTACACATCCTGTTTTTAATACTTATTTTTCAGAAACAGAAATGATGAGGTATATCAAAAAGCTTGAAAATAAAGATATTTCTTTAAATCGTTCAATGATACCGTTGGGTTCATGCACAATGAAACTCAATGCTGCTGTTGAGCTTTTCCCGTTGAGCTGGCCGGAATTCGGAGCAATACATCCATTCGTCCCTGTTGATCAGGCAGAAGGTTATACGGAATTGATAAACCAACTGGAAAAAGATTTTTGTGAGATAACGGGTTTTTCAGCAATTTCATTCCAGCCCAACTCAGGTGCAGCAGGTGAATATACCGGATTGATGGTTATCCGCGAATATTTTAAAAGCAGGGGAGAGGAACACAGGAATATTTGCCTGATACCCTCGTCTGCACACGGAACAAATCCTGCAAGTGCAGTAATGGCAGGAATGAAAGTAGTTATCACTAAATGTGATGAATACGGAAATATTGACCTGGATGATCTGAGAGAAAAAGCTACAGAACACAAAGATAAGCTCGCAGCTTTGATGGTAACATATCCTTCAACACATGGTGTTTTTGAAGAAGGTATTCTTGGAATTTTAAATATCATCCACGAAAATGGCGGGCAGGTATATATGGATGGTGCAAATATGAATGCACAGGTAGGACTAACTAACCCCGGAATTATCGGAGCCGATGTCTGTCATTTGAACTTACATAAAACTTTTGCTATTCCTCATGGTGGCGGTGGTCCCGGTGTCGGACCAATCGGTGTTGCCAAACATCTTGTTCCGTACCTGCCAAAAAATCCTTTTGTTGAAACAGGCGGAGAAAAGGGAATTTCAGCAATTGCATCAGCACCGTTCGGAAGTGCGATGATCTTACCAATATCTTATGGATACATTAAATTACTTGGTGGTAACGGATTAACCGAAGCAACAAAATATGCAATCCTTAATGCTAATTATCTGAAATCAAGCCTTGAAAAGTATTATAAAATCTTATATACAGGTAAAAACAACAGGGTAGCTCACGAGATGATACTTGATTGTAATATCTTCCATAAAACTGCAAACATTACAGTTGGTGATATTGCCAAAAGATTGATGGATTATGGGTTTCATGCGCCAACAGTTGCATTTCCAGTTCATGGAACTTTGATGGTTGAGCCAACAGAGAGCGAGCCTTTATCCGAGCTAAACAGCTTTATTGATGCTATGATTTCAATTCGTAATGAAATAAAAGAAGTTGAAGATGGGAAAGCTGACAAAAAAATTAATGTAGTGGTTAAAGCTCCCCACACTGTACAAATGGTTACAACCGATGATTGGAAATTTCCATATTCACGGCAAAAGGCAGCATTTCCGATGTCTTGGTTATATGATGACAAATATTGGCCTGCAGTTACTAAAATTGATGATGCTTATGGCGACAGGAATCTGTTTTGTACATGTAAGCCGGTTGATAATATAGATGAATAAAAAAATATATTTTACGGATTACGTTTTTGGAGTTCTATAATTGTAATTCGTAACTCGTAACTCGTAATTGTATGTTTATATCCCACTTATGTGGTTTTACTTTTTAAACTTGCTTTAAACATAACTTATGTACTTGTAAATAATATCTTAAACTTTAATGAGCTTTAATATAAATGGATTAAAAAACAAACCGTCGGTTATAATAATAATCCTGATCTTAATTTACACGATTACTCTTGTAAGTCTTGATTTTAAGGGTTTCAGGGATAATATTATTTCAGGCGATGGCAGAGGCTATTATGCCTACCTTCCGGCAATTTTTATTCATAAAACTTTAGATTTTACAAAGATTTATGAAATTGAAAAGGAAAAATATTCCTTAAGCTATCAGGGTCATTATTTTATTGATCATGGCGATACTAAAACAAATAAATATTATGCCGGTACCGCTGTTCTTCTACTGCCTTTTTTTCTTCTTGCTTATTTTTTAAGTTTTCTATTCGGATATGATTTGGACGGTTATTCGCTTCTTTTTCAGTATGCAGTTTTTTTTGGTGGAATATTTTACGGACTTCTCGGTTTATATTTTTCAAAAAAATTATTATCACTTTACACTCTTCCAAAAAATATCATCTCAATAATACTAATACTGATATTATTCGGAACTAACTTATTTTATTACACTTTTGTAAACCCTTCTTTCTCTCATGTCTATTCATTTTCGATGATTGCTGTTTTTTTGTATTTTACTAAAAAAACATTTATAAATTATGGAATTAAAAATATATTTTGGGCATCTGTTGCCTTAGGGTTTACAATTTTAATCAGACCGACAAATTTGATCATATTGTTTATTATTCCATTTTTAGCCTCTGATTTTCAATCATTAAAACAAACAATTAAAAGGTTTTTTAAATTCAAAAAAGAGTTTTTTATTTCACTTCTGAGTGTTTTTCTAATAATTTGTATTCAGTTTTTAATCAATATAATACAAACCGGAAAACCCTTGATATGGTCATATAGCGGAGAAGGATTTAATTTCTTTGAACCCGAAATTACAAATATGCTGCTTAGCTACAGGAAAGGGCTTTTTATATATACTCCGTTAATTTTTATTTCGCTTTTCGGTTTGATTCCTTTATTCAGACAAAGTAAGTACAGGTTTGCAACTTTATCAATATTTCTAATAATTCTTGTTTATTTTATTTCTTCATGGTGGAACTGGTTTTATGGTGATAGTTTCGGGATGAGGGCTTTTATAGATTTTTATCCTGTTTTTGCCATGCTTCTCGGAATCTTATTTGCAAGTATTCGTTTCAGGATAATAAAATCAATTTTAATAATTGTTTGTACTGCTTTTCTTTTTTTAAATTTAATTCAAAACTATCAATACACTCACAAAATCATTCATCCTGATGCAATGAATAAAGAAAAATACTGGTTTGTTTTTCTGAAAACAGGAAATGAATATAAAAATATATTTGGCGGAATTGATGAAGAAAGTTATAAAAGAATCAAGGAAATTCCTCTTGCCGGTTATTTTAATGATTTTGAAGAAGAAAATGATAATTGGATTTTAAACTCAATCAATAATGTTGGCGACACGGCATATTCAGGAACAAAGGTTGCAAATTTTGATATTTTGACTGAATATAATGCAGGCATAAAAATTAATTCGGACTCAAGCCTGATAAAGGCAAAAAATGTTTTTATAAAAGTAAATCTGAAAAAATACGATCTTGAAAAAGATGCATCATTAAAAGCCCTGTTGGTAGTTGAAATTAAATTTAAAAACGGGCGTAGATATTTTTATAAGACATTCAGATTAGCTGATTTTCCACAAGAAGATTATAAAAAATGGGAAGATTTTGAAATAAGTTTTCAGCTTCCGAAAATTCTCACACCTGATGATATTATTACACTTTTTATCTGGAATACGGATAAAAAGATGTTTTATGTTGATGATATGAAAATTGAATTTTTTGAATTATCAGAATAGATGCCTAAAAAATCAAGTCAGCAGTCCATACGGACTCCTTTCAGTCGTCGGCAGTCGGCAAAAACCCGCAACCCGTAACTCGCAACATCAAACGTCAAACATCAAACGTTCAAACGTCAAGTTGATTGCCAAACCAAATAACTAATTATCAGTCTTCTGAAATTATTTGAACTCCCTTATTACTTACTTTTGTTTTATAAATTTTAACAAAATGAGGATTTTGAGCAAAACCCTTTTGCATGATATCGGCAATATCATTAATTTTATCCTCGTCACAAACGGCAAATACCGAGGACCCTCCGCCACTGATATTACAACCATAAGCACCTGAGTCAAGTATCTTTCTTTTTACTTCTTTGTATCCGGGAATGGCAGCACCACGAACAGGTTCATGAATATAATCAACACTCACAGCACTGCCGAATTCTTTAATATCTTTTGTGTGAATTGCATGAATAACGCGGGAACACCGTGCCATCTGTTCTTTAAGTTTTTCCTGTCCGATTTCATAAGTAATAAACCCACGTGTTGTCCGCTGACTTTTTTTTATTACTGCAAGAACAAACGGGAATTCAGGAATATCAAGCTTTAATACATCAATAGGATTATAACTTTTAACAAGCACAAATCCCCCGAGTAATGCAGCAGCAACATTATCTGCATGAGGTGAGCCACCTGAAGCAATTTCTCCCATTCTTGCCAGGTCAATCATTTCATTATCAAGCATGTCAAGGTCAAGAAGTTTGTTAAGTCCGAAAATACAGGCAGCAGCAGAGGCGCCGGTAGTTCCCAACCCACCACCTGATGTCATGTTTTTTATGATTGTAATATTTACTCCCTTATTTATTTTTTTTCTTTTAAGTAATTCCAAAACGGCAAGACCTGCGGTATTATCATGAACATTAACCGGAATATTCTGGGTATCCCCGACAATTTTTATGTTAATTTTCCCGGTATCATTCAATGTTAATTTTATCTCATCATAGGGATCTTTCAAAGCCATAGCAAAAATATCATAACCGGGACCAACATTTGCACTTGTAGCCGGAGCTCTTAATCTTATTTTTTTCATCCGATAATAATTTTTAGTATACAATAGCCAATTGATTTCCTGTGATTTTATATTAAGCCAACATCTTCCATTATTGATCTTAGTATTTGTGTTTTATTCTCGCTTAATGGAGTTAATGGCAAACGCATGCCACCGGCGGGTAAATTCATCAGATTGAGAGCCATTTTAGCTGCCATCGGGTTGGTTTCAAAACGCAATGCTTCAAAAAGGGAATAATATTCCAAATGAATACTCTTGGCTTTTTCAATATTTCCAGATAAGGCGTTATCAATCATCTCTTTCATAACTTCAGGAACAACGTTTCCGGCAACTGTGAATGTACCGCTTCCACCTGATGCCACAAAAGGAAATGCTGTAGTGTCCTTTCCTGTAAAAACCTCAAAGTCATCATCTTTTGTAAGATAGATAACTTTTGCAAGATGGTCAAGTTGTTTGTTACCGTCTTTTATCCCGATTATGTTAGGATGTTTTGCAAGATGAGCTGTCATTTCAGGAGTTATTTCAATCCCTGTTCTACCTTTAGCATTGTGAAGGATAATTGGCAATTCAGATTCGTCAGCAAGTGTTTCAAAAAACTTGATTACCCCGTCCGCCTTTGGTAAAACAAAAAACGGAGAATAAACGCAAATATAATCTGCACCAAGACCGGCAAACATTTTTACTCTTTCTTTTGCTTTCCACAAACTCATTGCACATGTATCGGGGACAATCTTTGCTTTTCCTTTTGCATTTTCAACAACTATTTCTAAAACTTTTTTCACCTCTTCATCAGTCAGTAATGTATTATCACCTGTAACTCCAAGCGGAGCAATTCCGTAAATTCCGGATTCAATTTGTCTTTTTACAAGTGTTTTTAAACCTTCTTCATCAAGAGATAAATCTTCTTTTAAAGGAGTTATTAATAATGTATAGGCGCCTTTTTTCATGATAAAATAATAATTTTATTTGTTAAACAATTTATTAAACTTTAGTAAAAACACAAAGGTAATATATTTAATAAAAATTTATTATGGATTGTAAATAAAATAAGGCATAACCAAAGCAAATTGGCTATGCCTCAAAATTACAAGTTCAATATTAATTAAAAAAGTGAAGCATTTTTCAGCAAATCAGCTAATTTTGGATTTTCTTTAGCATATTCTTTTAAAACAAATATCAATTGTTTGTGAGAGATTTTCATCTCATTAGTTTCGCGTTCAAGTACTTTAATTCCTGTTTTGCGATCAAAAATTATTTATATCAATTGATATTTTTTTATAACTTCTTCAGTCGGCTCTCCTTTTTTTGTCCATCCTCTTTCAGTATAATATTTTTGTATCAGAGAATTAAAAAATCCTTTATCAAGTTTTTTGCCTCGCATAAATCCTGCAAGTGATTCTTCATTGAAAAAGCGATCTGGTATAGTATCGTCAGTATATTTTCTTCCGTTTCGTAAATTATAACGACGGGCTAAATTTGTTAATCTTGCACCAACTTCCTTTAAAGAATCTTCTGTGTGATTCAATCCTGTTGCAGCATTCAATAAAGGAGCGAGCCGGTCAAGACCAAGAGGAACAAAATCACATATAACTAAGCAGTTTCTCACATTTATCTCATCAAGTCCGTCTGCAACAGACTGTGGAATATCTTCAATAGTAAAATCGGGTCCCATTTCAGCTTCGGTCATCCAAAGTCTTGTATGACTTGCAAAATCCGCAACAGAAAGAACAACACCCATTGTCAGACATCCTTTTGGATTAACACCTGAATGTTCCATCCCGAAAGTGTTAATAGCAAATTCCTCGCTGCCTTTCCCAATCTTTTGTGATGCATCACGTGTTCCGTCAGCAAAAATCTTTCCTATTCCTTCTTTTTTTGCAATTAGATTTATGAACTTTCTTTGGTTTTCGGCATTACCCCAATCCATTTCCAATCCTCCCCAGTCATCAATTAATCCTTTTTCGTAACATTCCATTGCAAACGAACAAGTTACACCTGTACTTATAGCATCCAGTCCAAAATCGTTACAAAGTTCATTTGCCCATGCAACATCCTTAATATTATTAACCATGCTGCCTGAACCGAGAAAAGCAGTAGTTTCGTATTCAGGTCCTTCAATTTCGTGTCCGTCCCATCTTGCCCATTTAGAACATCTGATAGAGCAATTAAAGCAGCCTGTATCTTCCCAGTTCAACTCTTCACGAGCAGCTTCGGAACTGATCTTTTCAAAATCCTCAAACTGAACTTCCTTGAAATTCTTAGTTGGAAGAAATTCATTTTCCTGCCCACTTCGCACACATTTCATAGTGCCTTTTACACGGCGGAATTTTACACCATCATTATCTAAAATATCTTTTGTGAATTGTTTATTTATTTCTTTGAATTTTTCTTCATCAAAATATTTAACCGGCGTATTTCCATCAAGTACAATTGCTTTTAGGTTTTTCGAACCCATAACAGCACCTGCACCACCTCTTCCATACTGGCGATGCTTATCAACTCCTATACATGCGATTTTTGAAAGATTCTCGCCTGCAATTCCGATTGCTGCAACATGCGGATTTTTTCCGGGATGACGTTTAATCAGTTCATCATTAGTATAAAAAATACCTTTTCCCCACAAATCGGAGGCATCCTTTATTTCAAGCTTTTCTTCGGTAAGATAAATGTAAACGGGCTTTTCAGATTTTCCAGTGATAATAAGATAATCATAACCTGCTGCTTTTAAACGCGGACCAAAATTACCTCCGCAATGCGAATCAAGGATTGAACCTGTAAGTGGTGACTTTGTCACCAAAGCAGTTCTTGCACTGGTTTGAACCTTTGTTCCGGTAAAGGGACCGTTTACAAGAATTATCGGGTTTTCAGGACTGAAAGGCTCGGGATTAGGTGCTATTTTTTCAAGCAAAGCAAATCCTAAGCCTTTTCCGCCAATGTATTTTTCTAAAAGTTTTTTATCTGTTTCTCCGATTTCGTGCTTTCCTGTAGAAAGATCAATATGGATCCATTTTCCTGTGTATGACATTTTTAATTTGTTTAGATTATTGATTTCTATGAATATCCAAAATATCCGTCAATATTGAAAAACCAGTCTCAATCTTTCCTGCTCCCGGACCAACAATAGTAACATCGCCGAGTAAATCAGTAGTGAAAGTTAAAGCATTTGTAGCTCCCATAACTCCTGCGAGGGGATGCGATAAATCAATCATTTCAGGGGCAACAGAACCGGTAACTTTTCCATCTTTCTTTTCAACAGAGCCGATAAGTTTCCAGCGTTTATTTTGTTTTTTAGCATTTTCAATATCTTCGGAAGTTATTTGAGTGATTCCTTTGCAGGAAACATCATTAATTTTCAAGGATGCTCCCATAACGATATTTGCAAGTATAGTAACTTTACCTCTTGCGTCGTAGCCTTCAACATCACCGGTCGGGTCAGCTTCGGCATAACCGAGTTCCTGAGCAACTTTTAATACCTCATTATAGTCCATTCCTTTTTCCATTTCGGAAAGCATATAATTGGTTGTTCCATTTAAAATTCCGCGAATTTTTGAGATTTCACAACCGGCTAATGGTCCATCAGCAAGATTTATAACCGGAGTTCCTGCACAAACAGTTCCTTCAATCATAAATTTTACACCGTTTTTATCTGCTATTTTTTTCATTTCAGGATAAAACAATGCAGCAGGCCCTTTATTGCTTGTTACAACATGCTTGCCCGATTCAAGAGCAGCTTTAACATGGTCAACTGCAGGTCCGCCTGTATTTAAATCCGTATAGGTTAATTCGCATAAGATGTCAGCATTACAGTTTCTAATTAACTCAAGATTATCCCAATCGGTTAAATCTTTTGAAAATTTCTTTTTCTCTTTTGCTTCCTGAAGCATCAAAGGAATATCCAGTCCATAAGGATTATATACATTTCCGTATACAAAATCAGCTACTGCTACAATGTCGTATTCAAAATCGTATTTATTTTTCAGGTATTCTTTTTTGTTTAAAAGGATTTCGGAGATACCTTGTCCTACTGTTCCAAATCCTAAAATTGCAATTTTGTGTTTCATAATAATATATTTAAATGTTTAATAATTTATTTTTTTATTACTTTTGTACCAACGTCCCGGTACTTCCTTTCCCGAATATTTTATGTCGGTGATGAAGCCGGGTTGTTTGTTTTATTAATCTTTATAAATTAATTTTTAATTTTCCTCTAAAACAATCCCCGAATATACCCTCCATCAATCTGTAAAGCAACGCCTGTAATGTAACCTGCTCCTTCGGAAGCAAGAAAAGCAACTGTTTGTGCAAATTCTTCAGGTGTTCCGACTCTTCGCATTGGAATGGTTTTTTCAAGATTATTATAAAAATCCTGTTGTGTTCCCTTGCCGCTTTCTTCAAATGCCTTTGCCAGATTTTCAACTCTTTCGGTTTTTGTATATCCCGGGCAAACTGAATTTACGGTAATTCCTAAAGATGCAACCTGGCTTGACAGGGATTTTGAGAAGCCCAATACCCCGGCTCTTGAAGTATTGGAAAGTATCAAAACATCAATTGGCTGCTTTGCCGAAACTGAAGTTATGTTTATGATCCTTCCCCAATGCTGTTTTTTCATATATGGCAAAACCTTATAACAAAGGTTTATTGTGCTTAACAGGTTAAGTTCAATAGCATTTTGATAATCATCCAAAGAAAAGTCGTCTGCCTTTCCTGCGGGAGGTCCTCCTGCATTGCTCACTAAAATATCAATTGTTCCGAACTCATCAACAATCCCATCAATCATTGTTTTTACCTGTTCTTTATCAGTAACATCAGCAATAAAAGCTTTTACAATTCCACCTGTTTTTGTGGCAATTTCATCTCTGGTTTTTAGAAGATTTTCTTTATTTCTGGAACATATCATTACTTTAGCACCCTCCTGTGAAAGACGGAGTGCCACAGCTTTTCCGAGACCTTTGCTTGAGGCAGTTATTAGAGCAATTTTATCTTTTAATTTTAAATCCATTAATTTTTTTTGAATATCGAACTACGAACACCGATTAACGATTTTTGATTTATTCGTTAATCGATATTCGTTAT
>JAUXFX010000263.1 GCA_030622635.1 Bacteroidota bacterium | reverse complement strand
TATTGAAGGATCAAGGTTTGCTGATTCAATATCCTTGAAATAATTTGCAGTTCCAACCATTAATTCAACAGTAGCATCATCGTCACAAGCTATAATTAGCAGCCCATTTTGAAAAAATCTTATGACCTATATTTTCTTTTATCTTAGCCTTACGACTGAAAGGAGTCCGCATGGAGCCTTAGTCTCAGCCTTTTATGAAACTTTTTTCATCCTCTCAATCAGTTCATTACCAAGATTGGTCTTTTCAATAATATGTTCCTTTATTGCAGAAACAGTACTATTACTTTCGAATGTTCCCCTGACCTGCTCAAAATCAAGCTGCTTATCAGTTTCTTCCCCGTCAATTCCAAACCCTGTTTTAGTGTTAAGAGAAAATTCTTTTTTTGCATCTTCATAAAGCATATTATCTAAATCCTCAACACTTTTTTTCCATTTTTCCACCTGCTCAATAATATCCCATGAAGTTATTTCATTTACTTTTTTCCCGATACGTTTTTGTAAAATATCAATTGCCCATGTCCACTCATAAGTATAATAATTATCATGTATTGCCTTGAAGAAACTATCTATCTGTTCCGGAGTATATATTTTTTCATTTTCAATATTTGAAAGTAATTTTTTAACAATTTCTTCAGGGGCTATTAATCCTGCTAAATCAACCCATTTTCCTTTTCCGATAGGAGTATCAGGTTTTAGTCTTTCTTGAATTTCATTATTGTTTTTAAAATTTATTTTTTCAAGCCGTTTAATTAATGAATTTCCTAAAAATTTATTAATACCTATCTCATACAATCTAATGCCTTTATTAAGCGCTGAATTATAGATTTTGCACCTATGATAGAAATGATAATTTGAAGATCCTCCGGAAGACATTTTTAATCTGTTTAGGATTTCATTGCCTTTTATCATTTTTTGGATAGTGTAAGGACTTAACAGGTTGAAATTTATATAATCAAGCTTATCAGGGTCTTTTCGTTTGTCGCGTTTCGGCCATTTCCGGGCATCTCTTATTGTTCCGACGTTTTGTAAATTCATTCCTGGAATCAAAACACTATCATTATCTTTCTCAACTATGTATGAAAATGGAAGTTCGGATGTATCAGAATTTTTATAATGTCTGCCCATTATAAGAGAAAATGCTCCGACTTTCGCCGGCCAAAGCAGATATGAATCACTGGTAGTTTTTGAACCTCTTTCAACTATCCCTTGATGAACAGGTCCTAATTTATACATGTGATTACTTTGATTTGATCCGCTTCCTGCATTAAAAAATGAAAACAAACCTGCAATCAGCAATGTGGATTTATGATGTGAAACGGTATATGGTCCGGCGAAAATAGCACAGGCTTCACCGTGAAAACCCTGACAATTAGTAAAGAACAACGAATTTTCTGCAGAATAATGTTTGCTCAATTCACATCCCTGACCTATAAAACAAAAAGAAATTAATGTTGAGTCAGAAATTTTTGAACCTGAACAAACAATAAAATCTTCAGCAACTACCCCGGGACCAAAATATACGGGATCTTCCACACAACTATTAATTGAACCATTTGACAGTCTATAAACACCTTCAATTGTGCTGTTTACACCGATTTTAACATTTTTAATGGTTTTGCAATTAATTAATTTTGCACCCCGGGCAATTAATCCAATTGAAGATGTAACGGATTTTGTATAGTCAGCTATCATTTTTTCAAGTGCTTTAATAACTTTTGGCTTATGTCTGTATAAAGCTAAAATGTATGCCGTATGTGCTGAAAGAAAATCATAGATTGGAATTTCCCTGCCTCCTCCTTCATTGATTGCCTGAACTTTTACTCCATTGCCAAATGAACTTTCGCCCTCAACTGCAATCATGTCAACATTTTCAATAACTACATCATCTTCAATAATATAATTTGCCAGATAATTTTTAATATGTCCAATATAAACATTATTACCTATGATACAATTATGTATAGTTGCATTACTTATTCCTGCCGGTTTTTTAACGCCGCCGAAAAAAGTAAATTCTTTATCAAATACACCTAATTTAATATTACCTGAAAATTTTGTTGTTTTTACTTTTCCGGCATCAAATTGTTCTGCAACCTGAATATTTGTCCAATCATCGCAACTACAACCCTGTGATATTAATTGATCAATTTCCTTTTTTGTTAATAAACGGTATTTTCGCGTCATCTTCTAAATATTTTTATATTGAATTAAAGCGGACAAAGTAAAACAATAATTCTTAATAAAAAAATATTTTTACTCTAACAAATTCATAACATAAAATTTTAAAAACACCAACCCTAAACAAATTTTATTATTTTCGCATTTTCTTTTCAGAAACAGAAGGTAACTTATTAAATAATTAAACTATATGGAAAGTATCAGATTTAAAGCCTTGGAAACCACTTGGCTCCGTAAAGCGGTTAATGTTGTTTTACCAAAAGGGAAAGCTTCCGATTATTATGGTGAAATGACTTTTAATAAAAAATTTATGCGTGATTTTTTACCGGAAAAGGCATACAAAAAAGTAATGGCATCAATTGAAAAAGGCGGGAATATTGACCGTAAAATTGCAGATCAGGTTGCAGCTTCGTTAAAGTCGTGGGCAATAAGTAAAGGAGCAACCCATTACTCTCATTGGTTTCATCCCCTTACCGGATCAACTGCTGAAAAGCACGATGCATTTATCAATCCGGTTGAAGGCAATGATGCTATTGAAGAGTTTGGCGGCAACGAATTGATCCAACAGGAACCCGATGCCTCAAGTTTTCCAAGCGGGGGGATCAGGAATACATTCGAGGCAAGAGGTTATACTGCCTGGGATCCAACCTCACCGGCTTTTATTCTTGATAATACTCTTTGTATCCCAACAATTTTTGTTTCCTATACCGGTGAAGCTCTTGATTATAAAACTCCTTTGATCAAAACTTTAAATTTGATTGATAGTGCTGCAGTTGATGTATGCAAATATTTTAATAAAAATATAAATAAAGTAAATGCCACATTAGGTTGGGAGCAGGAATATTTTCTTATTGATACGGCTTTATATTTTGCAAGGCCCGACCTTGTTCTAACCGGACGTA
>JAUXFX010000255.1 GCA_030622635.1 Bacteroidota bacterium | reverse complement strand
TTTGAGCCACTAAATTACTGTTTTATTTTATGGAACAACGGTTTAAAAGTATTTCTCAAAAAAGACGATTCTGGCAATTTCCATGGGGATATAAAGAAAGTTTTCTTATATCTTTTGCAATTTTATTGATTGGATTTTTAATTGAATATATTTCTGATGGGAAAGGAATCAGTTTGCCGGGCTGGCCTGTAAATTTGTTTATAATTTTGTTTTTTATTGTTTTTCTTATAATTACCAGCAAATATGTAAAACACCCGATTATTAAGTGGGTTTCAAGTACCCAAGCTGCGATTTCTTCAATAAGTGTTTTAACTTTCCTGATTTTACTGATGGGTTTTATTCCACAGGAAAATCAAAATGTTATACCTTTTATCAGAAAAATCGGATTATCACATGTTACCCATAGTTTGCCATATTTTTTATGTTCATTTTATTTACTGATTATTTTAGGGTTTACAATTGTAAGAAGATTTTTACCTTTTACAATTAAGAATTTTGCTTTTTTTTTAAATCATGCAGGATTGTGGATAGTGGTTGTTGCTGCCTCTTTGGGGTCTGCTGATTTATGGAGATTGAATATGCAATTATTTGAAAACAAAACAAATTTTGTAGCTTACGATACCCGGGGAAATCCTTTTAAAATGCCATTTGCCTTGAAGCTACTGAATTTTTCAATTGAAGAATACCCTCCGAATATTGCCTTAATGGACAACAAAACCAAAACTTTAAAAATAAAAAAAGGTGATAAATTAATTGATGTAACAAAAGATAAAATTACCCGGATTGGAAATTGGGAAATCGTTATTGATAAATATATAGAATCAGCAATTAAAGATTCAGTTGGCTACGACACTTCAAGCAATGTTGGTGCTGTTCCGGCAGTTTATTTGATTGCTGAAAATACACAAACAAATGAAAAAAGGAAGGGCTGGGTTACTTGTGGCAGCTTTTTGATGACTCCTGAAATTTTAATACTTAATGATGAATATTCTGTTGCTATGACTATTCCCCGTGCAAAAAAATACAGTTCTGAAATAAGGGTCTTTAATAATGTTGAGGATTTTACAGATATTGTTATTGAAGTTAATAAGCCAAAAAAAGTCAATGGATGGAACATTTATCAGAGCGGATATAATGAAAAAATGGGAAAATGGTCAAATATGAGCATTGTTGAATTGGTTCGCGATCCATGGTTGCCTGTTGTTTACACAGGTATTTTTATGATGCTTGCAGGAGCTGTTTATTTAGTCTGGATGGGTAGGTGGAAAAGAACAAAAGATATCCATACGGACTCCTGAAGCGAAGCTAACCCGTATGGGCGTTGGTCGAAAGGCAAAAGATAAAAGCGACACGAAGTTAGCCCGTATGGGTAAAAAGTGAAATAAAGTCCTGTTGATTTATACTTAAATTTTAAAACATGACCTGGTTAAATTATCCTTTTTTTGTTTTTCTGACATCCGGTTTATGGATAGCAGGTTTGCTGATATTATTATTGCCAAAGACATCAAAACTCCGCATAATTTCAGATATATTATTAATCTGTGGTGTTTTATCGCTGTTATATTTTACAGTTTACTTGTGGATAAGTCTTGAGAGACCTCCTTTCAGAACTTTAGCTGAAACACGGTTGTGGTATGCCATATTTATTTCAGTAATCGGGATAATTTTATTTTACCGGTGGAAATTGGTATGGATGTTGAGTTATTGTTTATTCATGTCAATTTTGTTTATATTTATTAATTATTTAAATCCTGATACTTTTGATAAAACTCTTATGCCTGCACTACAAAGTCCCTGGTTTATTCCTCATGTTATTGTTTATATAATCGGATATGCATTTTTAGCGGTGTCATCATTAACCGGGATAAAAGGCTTGTATCTTCTCAGTAAAGGTAAATCCGTTGAAAAAACCATTAAGCTTGCAGATAATATTGTTTATATAGGTTTTGCTTTCCTGACTTTCGGATTATTGTTCGGAGCATTATGGGCAAAAGAAGCGTGGGGGCATTACTGGACATGGGATCCCAAAGAAACATGGTCGTTTCTGACCTGGATGGTTTATCTGTTATTCATTCATTTCAGAATAAGTAAAAAGAAAAATATCAGATCTTCTTTGTGGATTTTGGCGCTTGCATTTGTAGTTTTATTGATATGCTGGTTTGGAATAAACTATCTGCCTTCTGCACAAACAAGCGTGCATGTTTACTCGTAGTATAATACAGCAATATCTAAATACTTCAAATTATTTCTAATATTCGGACTTTATAGACCAACTCTATTTTATCAACCCCAGCCCTTCCAAAGCTGATTCATCATCGGGTTTCATTAATAATGCTTTGTTAAAAAGAACTTTGGCTTCCCTGAATTTACTTAATTTAAAGCTTGACCATGCATACATAATGCATGCATCATAATCAAACGGATAGAGATTAACCACTTTTTCAAAATATTTTTCGGCTGTAGCATAATCTTCGTTTCCATAATAAATCAATCCCAACCTGTAATTTGCTAAAGTATTTTGAGGATCAATTTCTAAAATTTTTAAATAATGGTTTTTTACAAGATTCCAGTTACCAAGTGCAGAAGCAGGATAAACATAACCGAAATGAGCTTCAATAGATAATGGCTTTAAACTAATTGCCCTTTCGTAATAGGCAGTGGATTCGGTAAATAATCCTGATAAATATGTTAACCAGCCCAACCTGAGATTAATTTCATAAGAATCTTCGTTATAAACATTTTTCAATACGTCAATTGCCTTTGTGTATTCTCCGTCATATTCGTAAGTATAGCTTTCGGCAAAGGCATCCTGTAAGGTTTTATTATCCTGACTATAAACAATATTTGTAATAAATAATACAGTTAAAATTATCAAACCGATTATTCTTGTTGTTTTTTTTAAAATTTCCATTTTATTCCTCCGATTATGCTTTGATTTTTATATGGTGTATAAACAGTTTTAAAATCCGTTTTATTATTTTCTTCATCAAAATAATAGGTGATGTAAGAACTCTCTTTAGAGAAAAAATTATATCTTAAAGATAATTCAATGTTTTTCAATACCGGTAAAATCAGGTTTGCCCCAAATTTATAATTAATTTTATCGGGTATATTGTAAATGATAAACGCATTTTTTTCATTTGTATTACTTAAATCTCCGTAAGTAATAAATCCCTCAAACCAAACTTTTGGTAAAACTTTTAACCCAACTGTCTGACTAAAAATAAACCTGCTGTTTTTTTTCTGCCTGCCTTTATTTTTATAATTTCCGCTTTCTTTTTCATAAAACCCTTTGATTGT
>JAUXFX010000180.1 GCA_030622635.1 Bacteroidota bacterium | reverse complement strand
TTTCCGTTAGAAACAGAGATAACAAAATAAACTCCATTTTCCCATTCTGAAACATCCAACTTAATAATTTCCTGTTTTCCCGGAATTTCTATTTTTTTTATTTTACGTCCAAAAATGTCATAAAATATCAAAACATCAGGATATTTATCATCTTCTAATTCTAATTTGATATTTAAAATATCCTTAACCGGATTTGGGTAGCAGTGCCAATCAGTTTCCTTAGTTTTATCTTCAGGGAATTCAGGAATATTAACAACTCCACCTGTATAAGTTTTAAAAATAATTCCGCTGTAACCCATAAAAAGACCTTCATTTTCATTAAAGAAGTCAACTGTTCCCGGAGTGGCAGTACATGGAAATTCAAGCGGCTCCCATGTTTCCCCACAATCTGTGGTTTTAATTATAGTAACCTCATTTTCGCCTGCTGTGATATATCCGGTTTGATTTGTCGGGAAATCTATATCAAGAAAACTAATGGAACCAGTTATCCCGGATTGGACTTCATACCAGTTATCCCCACCATCAATAGTTTTCAAGATCAAATTATTAGAGCCAATAATAAATCCGGTATCACTATTTATAAAGTGAATTTTATTTGATTCAGAAAAATATCCTAATGAATCTGCTGTCCATGTTTCTCCCTGATCATTTGTTCGGGCTAAAAATGTTCCATAATAATAATCAGGTCCAACAGCAAACCCGTTTGAATCATCAATAAATTCAAAATCTGTTATTTTATAAAACATATAAAGCAAACTTGTATTGGCTTTATACCAATTTTCTCCACCATCAGTTGTTTTGTAAATTTCCTCAAAATAATTTTCTTCTCCTCCAACAAATCCAATCTGTTCATTAATGAAATACACACATTCAGGAGAAAAATCCCAATAATTTATTTCATAACCATCCCATGATTCTCCTCCATCGGTTGTTTTATAAACTTTCCCAATGTCAGGTCCACAAGCAAATCCGTATAATGGGTTTAGGAAATGAATAGAAGTAAATGGATCCCTTGAAATTAAATAGTTCCATGAATTTCCTGCATCAATTGATTTATATATACTTCCCGAAAGAGCTCCTCCATAAGGATTATTAGTTACAAAGAAAACAATACTGTCTTCTACTATCTGGGCATCAGTAATTATTTTTGAGTTACAAACCGACTGATAAGTCTTTTCCCAATTTTCGCCCCAGTCATAGCTTGTGAATATTTGTCCGTGACTTCCAACACATAAACCAGTACCTTCATCCGAAAAATTTATACTATTAAGATACCAATAACTAAAAGGCATATTACATTCCTGCCAGCTTAAACCTCCGTCAGTAGTCCGAAGTATCATATTATCGTACATAACACGAGGCCCAACAGCAAAACCGGTATCAGAATTATAGAAATAAAAATGATGTACATAATTAACATAGTGCGTATATACTTGTGTCCATGAATTACCAGCATCAATAGTTCTGAGAATAACACGATAACTACTGGGAACTGAATATATCGTACCACTAATAAATCCTGTATCTTCATTGATAAATAAAATGGCACTAAGCATAAAATCCTCAATAATTGGGTTTATGTTAATTTGCACCCAGTTTTCACCACCATCAACTGTTTTATAATAATATGAAGACCAGGAATCACCAATATATCCTGTGGTATCGTTTGTGAAGTGCAAATGTTTTGGATGAAATCCTGAACTTATAGATATTGAATCCCATGTCTGACAGCCATCTGTTGTTCTCAATACGGAATTATATTTTGTAATAAAACCATAAAGTTCGTTGTGAAAATAAACATCAAAAAATTCCTTATCACCTGCAGGTGAAATATCCACCCATGTCATTCCACCATCAGTTGTTTTTATCAGTGTTGATTTAGTTCCAACAGCAAATCCAATATTCTCATCAACAAAAGAGATAGCATTAAGGCTTGTCTCTCTTGGAATATCTGCAGGTTTGTAAATAATATTCCAGTTTTCGCCCATATCATCCGTATATAATATTGCTGCTCCTGTACCTAATGCCATCATACGATTAGTTCCAGGAATACGGGTAATTTCCTGAAGTGAACTTTCAATTGGCTTGGGACTTATTCTAACCCATGGCTCTGTTTGTGCCCAAAGCTGTATGGTTATTATTATGATAAGAAGATTTATGAATATAAATTTTTTCATTTTGTGTGATATTTTTGATTAACCTAAAATCCGCAAGTGTTTTTTTGTTAGCCACTAATATCGCAAATTTACGCAAATTTTACTTCACTCATTTGGGTTAAGTAAAATAATTAGCTTGAGGTATAAACTGCCTCTAATAATAACAATAATTATAAGGTTACTAACCTAAAAAAAGTATTTTTTCGTGGCTTATATTATTTATTCATCAATGTGGTTAAAAAGCTAAATAGTCTTTACACGAAAACTAAGTGTTTGATAAGAAAACGTCAAGAACAAGGCTTGCGAAGTGTTTAAAATCAGGAGTTCGTACGGATGACTGGTTTTAAATACGAGCGTAACGAAGTTATTGACGTTTTCTTAGAGCCACTAATTAACCTTAACAAACTTCCCTTCCCTGATTATTTTTCCGTTAGAAACAGAGATAACAAAATAAACTCCATTTTCCCATTCTGAAACATCCAACTTAATAATTTCCTGTTTTCCCGGAATTTCTATTTTTTTTATTTTACGGCCAAAAATGTCATAGAATATCAAAACATCAGGATATTTATCATCTTCTAATTTGAGTTTTATACTTAAAATATCCTTAACCGGATTTGGGTAGCAGTGCCAATCAGTTTCCTTAGCTTTATCTTCAGGGAATTCCGGAATACTAACAACTCCACCTGTGTAAGTTTTAAAAATAATTCCACCATTTCCCATAAAAAGTCCTTCATTCTCATTAAAGAAGTCAACTGTTCCCGGAGTGGCAGTACATGGAAATTCAATAGGCTCCCATGTTTCTCCGCAATCTGTGGTTTTAATAATGGTAACCTCATTTTCGCCTGCTGTGATATATCCGGTTTGATTTGTCGGGAAATCAATATCAAGAAGTTCAAAAGGACCACTTATTCCGGAAGAAACTTCATACCAGTTATCACCTCCGTCAATAGTTTTCAAGATCAAATTATACGAACCGATAATAAATCCGGTATCGCTATTCAGAAAGTGAACTTTACTTGAAGAGGATGGAAACCCCAGTGTATCGGTAGTCCATTTTACTCCTTGATCATTAGTAAAGGACAATATGGTACTAAATGAATAATCAGTTCCAACTACGAAACCGCTTGAATCATCAATAAATGTGATATCGTTAATATACATAAAATAATTAAATGAGTTTGTGTTGATTTTTAGCCAATTCTCGCCACCATCCATTGTCTTATAAATCACTCCTCCATTTTCTTCTCCGCCAATAAATCCAATCTGTTCATTAATGGAATAAACACAGTAAGGAGAAAAATCTGAAAAATTAATTTCATAAGAATCCCATGATTCTCCGCCATCGTTTGTTTTATAAACTATCCCAAAATCAGATCCGCAAGCTAATCCGTTCAATGGGCCTGAGAAATGAATAGAATTAAACGGATCCCCTGAAAATGAATAATCCCATGAATCACCTGCATCAACTGATTTATAAATACTTCCCGAAGGAACTCCTGTAAAAGAATTATAAGTTGTTAAAAAAACTAAACTGTCTTCTATTATCTGGGCAGCAGTATTTCCTCCTGGTAAACAAACCGATTGATAAGTCTTTTCCCAATTTTCTCCCCAGTCATAGCTTGTAAATATTTGTCCATGCTTTCCCACACATAAACCAGTACTTTCATCCGAAAAACTTATACTATTAAGATTCCAATAACTTAAAGGCATATTACATTCCTGCCAGTTTAAACCTCCATCTGTAGTCCTAAGAATCATATTATCGTAAAAACAACGAGGCCCAACAGCAAAACCTGTATCAGAATTATGAAAATAAAAATTTAATATAATATTGAAATAATGCGTATATACTTGTGTCCATAAATTTCCACCATCAATAGTTCTGAAAATAACATGATTATTACTGGAAACTGAATCTATCCTACCGCTGATAAATCCTGTATCTTCATTGATAAATAAAATGGCATTAAGCTTAAAATTTTCAATAAACGGGTTTATGTTA
The DNA here is from genome assembly GCA_030622635.1 of Bacteroidota bacterium. Lineage (GTDB taxonomy): Bacteria > Bacteroidota > Bacteroidia > Bacteroidales > JADFUO01 > JADFUO01. Next base: position 2,111 of record JAUXFX010000180.1, on the reverse strand, counting down.
ATTTGCACCCAGTTTTCACCACCATCAGTTGTTTTATAATAATATGAAGACCATGAATCACCAATATATCCTGTGGTGTCGTTTGTGAAGTGTAAATGTTTTGGATGAGATACTGAACTTATATATTCTAAATCCCATGTTTGACAGCCATCTGTTGTCCTCAAAACGGAATTATATTTTGTGATAAAACCATAAAGTTCGTTATGAAAATAAACATCTTCAAATTCATTATCACCCGCAGGTGAAATATCTATCCATGTCATTCCACCGTCAGTTGTTTTTATCAGTGTTGATTCAGAGCCAACAGCATATCCAATATTCTCATCAACAAAAGAGATAGCATTAAGGCTTGTCTCTCTTGGAATATCTGCAGGTTTGTAAATAATATTCCAGTTTTCGCCCATATCATCCGTATATAAAATTGACGCTCCGGTACCTAATGCCATCATACGATTAGTTCCGGGAATACGGGTGATTTCCTTTAGTGAACTTTCAATTGGCTTGGGACTTATTCTAACCCATGGTTCTGTCTGTGCATAAAGCTGTATGGATATTATTATGATAAGAAGATTTATGAATATTATTTTCCTCATTTTTGTGTGATATTTTTGATCAACCTAAAATCCGCAAGTGTTTTTTTGTTAGCCGCTAATATTGCAAATTTACGCAAATTTTACTTCACTCATTTGGGTTAAGTAAAATAATTAGCTTGATGTATAAACTGCCTCTAATAAAAACAATAATTATAAGGTTACTAACCTAAAAAAAGCTTAGCAACCTATTCAAAATTCGTTTGACTTTATACATAGACATTAAATCGTCTCATTCAACACTTTCCAAACAATCCCCCGACTATATCCTTTTGAAATTGCATAGGCAGCAAGCTTTTGTTTTCTTTTTTCAGGATTAGAAATTTTTATGGTTGCATCTTTTTTCGATATGATCTCTTTCAGTATGTTGAGATATTCTTCATCGTCAATCTCATGTAAACCGATCTGAATGTAAATATCAGGAATTTGTTTTTTATTCATTTCACTGATAATTTTATTTTTACCCCATTTGTTGATTCTAAACTTCCCTGATGCAAAAGCTTTAACATATCGTTCTTCGTTGATAAAATCTGCTTTTTGCAGTTCCCGGATTATTTTTTCGATTTTTGCAGGTTGAACATTCCATTCATATAATTTCTTATTTACATCCATTATACATCTTTCCTGATAATCGCAAAACTGTTTTATTTTCTCTAAAAGATAATTATGGTCGGTCATGATTTTTTTCTATAAAGATACATATTATTTTTAACAAATTTATAAAAATTATTCTTATAAATTAAATTTAATATATCGGAATGTTGTACATTTGTGCCCTCAAAAATATTTCAATTAAATATAAATCATAACATTATTCATAAAATCTTTAAATTTAATAAATAATACAATGAAAGAGATTAATTTAACACTTGACAATCTTGATGAGGTTTTTCCTGAAGATTTCACGCAAGAGCAAATTGCAAAAGCAAAAACACTGTTTTTAAAAAGATTATCAGAAAAAGCACATAAATTTTACGGCGGGAAGATACAGGTTATTCCAAAGGCATCGGTTCCGGGCTTTAACTGGTTTAATGTTTGGTACACTCCGGGTGTGTCAAAAGTTTCTACAACAATCAGGGATGATAATGACACCTCGTTTCAACTGTCGAACAGGGGAAATCTGGTAGCTGTTGTTAGTGATTCGACCCGTGTACTTGGAGATGGTGATTGCACACCTCCGGGCGGATTGGGAGTGATGGAAGGGAAAGCATTTCTGATGAAATATTTAGGTGGTGTTGATGCAGTTGCACTTTGTGTTGACAGTAAGAATGAAAAAGGCGAAAACGACCCGGAAAAAATTATTGAGTTTGTTAAAATGCTCCAGCCCAGTTTTGGTGCAATTAATCTTGAAGATATTTCCCAACCGAATTGTTATAAAGTTTTAGACACTTTGCGTGAAGAATGTTATATTCCGGTTTGGCACGATGATGCCCAGGGAACAGCTTGTGTAACTCTTGCCGGGCTGTTAAATGCTTTAAAACTTGTTAACAAGAAATTATCTGACGTAAAAATTGTTATGCT
>JAUXFX010000209.1 GCA_030622635.1 Bacteroidota bacterium | reverse complement strand
GTTGTATCTAATCTATACATTTGTTTACCAGCTCATCATCAGCAATATTCGGAATAGTGACTTTAAGTTTTGGTTCTAATTTCATTGCACGTTTAACGGCAAATATTGAACCTTCATTTCTTGCCCAGCTACGACGGGCAATGCCATTATTCACATCCCAGTAAAGCATCATTTTTATTCTTCTATCGGTGTCTTCCGAGCCATCCAAAACCATCCCGAAACCTCCATTAATGACTTCACCCCATCCTACTCCTCCGCCATTATGGATTGAAACCCATGTAGCTCCTCTGAATGAATCTCCAATCACATTTTGAATAGCCATATCAGCAGTAAATTGAGAGCCGTCATAAATATTTGATGTTTCACGATAAGGAGAATCCGTACCTGAAACATCATGATGGTCGCGACCAAGAACAACAGGAGCAGATATTTCACCGTTTTTAATTGCTTTGTTAAATGCCAGGGCAATTTTTGTTCTTCCTTCGCAATCAGCATATAAAATACGGGCTTGCGAACCAACAACAAGATTGTTTTCTTTTGCTTCTCTTATCCAGCGGATATTGTCCTTCAACTGTTGTGTAATTTCAGGCGGAGCATTTTTAGAAATATCTTCAAGTACATTCATCGCAATTTTATCAGTTATGTCAAGGTCTTCCGGATTTCCTGAAGTACAAACCCATCTGAAAGGACCAAATCCGTAATCAAAACACATTGGCCCCATTATATCCTGAACATACGACGCATATCTGAACTTGCCGTCTTCCTTTAAAATATCGGCTCCTGCCCTGCTTGATTCAAGTAAGAATGCGTTTCCATAATCAAAGAAATACATACCCTTGTCGGTTAATTTATTAATTGCTTCCACTTGTCGTCTTAAGGATTCCCTGACTTTTTCCTTAAATTTTCCGGGTTGCTTAACCATCATTTCTTTTGATTCCTCAAAAGTCATTCCTGCAGGATAATATCCACCTGACCACGGATTATGTAATGAAGTCTGGTCAGAACCCATGTCAATTTTAATATTTTCTTCAGCAAACTTTTCCCACAGGTCAACAATGTTTCCCTGATAAGCTAATGAAACGGATTCTTTATTTTCTTTGGCCGTTTTAATTCTATTTAATAACTCGTCAAGGTTTGAATAAACTTCATCAACCCATCCCTGTTCATAACGTTTTGCAACTGCATCCGGATTAATTTCAGCAATTACGCCAATTGCACCTGCTATCACTGCTGCTTTTGGCTGTGCTCCTGACATACCTCCCAAACCTGAACTAACAAATAACTTTCCTCCCAAACCTTCTTTTTCTTTTTGAATTTTTCTACCTGCATTTAAAATCGTGATTGTTGTGCCATGCACTATTCCCTGCGGTCCGATGTACATAAACGAACCTGCTGTCATTTGTCCGTACTGAGAAACTCCGAGAGCATTAAATCTTTCCCAGTCATCAGGTTTGGAGTAATTTGGGATAACCATTCCGTTTGTAACAACAACTCTTGGTGCATCTTTATGAGAAGGGAACAATCCTAAGGGATGACCTGAATATAAAATCAGTGTTTGCTCATCAGTCATTTCTGCAAGGTATTTCATAGTCAGCAGGTATTGTGCCCAGTTTTGGAAAACCGCACCATTACCGCCATAAGTTATTAATTCGTATGGATGCTGAGCCACTGCATCATCAAGATTGTTGGCAAGCATCACCATTATTGCGGCTGCCTGTGTTGATTTATGCGGATATTCATCAATGTTTCTTGCATAGATAGAATATTGAGGTTTAAATCTGTACATATAAATCCTGCCGTATTTTTTCAGTTCCTTGGCAAATTCAGGGGCAAGAACAGCATGATGTTTTTTATTAAAATAACGAAGGGCATTTTTTAGTGCCAGTCTTTTTTCTTCCGCCGACAAAATATCTTTTCTAACAGGAGCATGATTGATGTTTTTGTCATAAGGTTGCAGTTCGGGCAATTCATCGGGTATGCCCTGCAAAACGGTTTTTTGAAATTTATTTGATTCCATTATCATTTTAATTAAGTTTTATATTTTAAACCACATTTTTGTGGGAATTAAAAAGTTAGTTGTGTGTTGGCGGCTGGGCTTAATTCAATCTGTCAGCTTTAAACTTAATTTCAGCAAATGGAGTATTATTAATTTCTTCTCCTTTTTTTTCAATTATTAAAATCTTTCCATTATCTCCAGTATTTGTTTTTATTGTCCATATTTGAAATGGTTGTAAGTTTAAAGCAAATTGGTTATAAATCGTATCAGTTGAATGAACGTATGAGTTAAAAAATGATTGTGCACTGTCTAAATTAGAAAATTCTCTGGTTAATTTAAATATATTAGTCATATCTGGATTTGAAAGGAATGGTCCAATTACATATCCAGTATCATTAGTTTGAGCTAAAACAGAAAAGTCTGGTTTGATATTGTCAGAATTTGGATAGTCAATTATTTTCAAACTTTCAAATAAAAATCCTTTACCTTTGTTATTTTCTATTTTGGAATCAAGAGTAAATATTGTTAAACCTTCATCTACAGATGAATCTTCTTTCTTACAAGAAATATTTAGAAGCAAAATTGTAAGAATTATTAATTTAATCTTAGTTTTCATGTCAGTTTTTTTGTATTTTCGTTATATAAAATGACTAATCTAATTTTAATTTATTTGGTTTTTTATTGATATCCCGAAATAATAATAACTTATTAATTCAAGGTCATTTAATGCTCTATTTGTCTTTTTCTGCCTGATCAATCCTTTTATGAAGTTCATTAATTGTCATTGGTTATAACGAATTTTTTTAGATATTTATCTTTTCTTTGTTTAAAAATTCATTTTTTCTCATCGTTCGTATTCTTCTAAATATTTCTGTCTTATTTTGTCTTTCTTCTTCAATGTCATAATCATCTTGTAATCCAAGCCAAAATTTAGGTGTATTTCCAAAGTATGAACTTAATCTCAACGCTGTATCTGCTGTAATTCTTCTATTCCCTTTTATTATTTGAGATATTCTTGTCTGTGGAATACCGATATCCTTTGAAAGTCTGTATGCAGAAATCTTCAATGGTATTAGAAATTCTTCAATTAATATTTCGCCAGGATGTATATTTGCTAATTTTCCCATTTTTCTTTTATTTATGATAATCTATTATTTCTACTTCAAAAATGTCAAATTTTTTCAAGAAATTCTTAAAGAAATTTAAATTTTCTCCTGTGAATGTCTCAGAATATTATAAAGAAATTCTCTTGCTCTGAATAATTGAGCTTTAACGGTACCTAACGGAAGATCCAATTCCACAGAGATCTCTTCATAAGAATATTCTTTAAAATAACGAAGTTCAATAAGAGTGCGATAGTGTGGCTTTAGCTTTTCAACAACTTCGTGCATTAATTTAATTTTTTGCTTTTTTATGATATTTTCTTCCGGGTCAAGAGTTTGTGAGGGAATTTTATTTGCCAGTTCATCTCCTTCTTCATTTTCATAAGATTTATTCATTGAAAAAGTGTTCTTTTTTTTCTTCCTGATAAAGTCAATACAATTATTTGAAGCAATTTTGAATAACCATGTACTAAAAGCAAAATCAGGGGTGTATTGATGCAACTTTTTAAATGCTTTACCGAAAGCTTCAATGGTCAGGTCGTCAGCATCATTTGGGTTGTTAGTCATTTTCAGCAACATATAATAAAGCGAATCCCTGTAATTATTCAACAACTCAGCGTAAGCTTTCTGGTCGCCGGTTTTCACAGCTGACTGAACTAACTTGAAATCATGCAGTCCTTTTTTTGTGAGATGTGGATTTACTTCCATTTATTTTGCTTAACAAATAAATTTGACAATAAAAGAAACGGATTCAAAATAATCAGAATCAACTCAAGTAACGGCGAAAGTACTAATAATTTTTTTTCATTTAGTTTATTCATGCATTTTCTCAAGATGAATAATTGACTTAACAGCCTTATAATGAACAACGATAGTAAAAAATAAATATTATAATTAAAACAAAGCAGAATAATAAAAGTTGGATAAAATAAAGATTGGCTTAATGAATAATTTCCCAAAAAGAATAAAAACTTTTTTTTATAATATTTACCTGTTGAAAGATGTCTTTTTTTCTGTTTTATCCATCCTGAAAAAGTTTTTTCGGCTTCTGAGAAAGTAAAGGTTTCGTGGTGTATTTCAATTTGTGTATTATTTCTATTTGCAACCCTGTTTATAAACAGGTCATCATCACCTGATTTTATTTTATAATGAGGTATAAAGCCTTTGCTCCTGTAAAACAATGATTTGCGATAAGCAAGATTTCTGCCTACTCCCATATAAGTTAATCCACACATAGAAAATGACAAATATTGGATAGCAATATGCAGTGTGTCAAACCGTATCAATTTATTCAAAAAACCTTTTCTTTTATAATAAGGTCCATAACCAAGAACAATTTCGGTTTTGCTTCCAAAATTTGATACCATTTTGCTTATCCAGTTTTTACTGCCTGGTTTGCAATCGGCATCTGTCAGTAATATTAATTCATTTTTTGCCGATTTTATTCCCAGAGACAATGGAAATTTTTTCCCTGAAAAGAAATTCAGATTTTGTTTAATATCAACAATCTTTAAATTTTGATATTTTATCGACATGTCATTAAGTAAATCTATAGATTCATCGTTTGAGGAATCATTAACAACAACAACTTCAAAATCAAAATAATCCTGTTCAAGAATTACATGCAGGTTCTTTTTAAGATTGAAATATTCATTTTTTGCACACAATACAACTGAAACGGGTTGTTTTTTTATGGTCTTTTTCTTTTTCCTGAAAAATGCAAGTCTGCTGAAAATACCCCAGTAAAACAATAATTGTTTTATTGTACATGCAACAAAAATTATAAAAACAATCAGTAAAAAATATGACAAATATGGATTTTCTAATTGCATCATAAAAGTTTTAAAATGCAAAATTATTCATTCTTTACGAATATCATTTATCTTTGAGAAAAATTTTTTGATATGAAGTTCAAAATTTCCGGCATAGATAAAAATTCACACGCGCGTGCAGGCGAAATCCATACTGAACATGGAAAGTT
>JAUXFX010000204.1 GCA_030622635.1 Bacteroidota bacterium | reverse complement strand
TCTAAATTATTAAAATAGTAATCTAATATAAAAAAAGCTATAATTTTGCATTGTTTTTTAAAATAAAGTTCAAATCAAATAATAATTCAACTTGTAATTTTAATATAAAGGATTGATATTATGAGAAATATCGTAAATAAAATTATTGAGAAATATGATAATAACAAAACCAGATTGATGGATATTTTAATTGATACCCAGTCAGAATTTGGTTTTATACCGGATGAAGTGGTTGAAGAAATTGCTCAAAATCTTAATTTATCCAAAGTTGATGTTGTGCAAACGCTTTCATTTTATCATTTCTTTTCTCAAAAACCCATTGGCAAATATGCAATTTATTTAAATAACAGTGTAGTAGCAAACATGATGGGAAGAGCCGAAGTAGCAAAAGCATTTGAAGAAGAAACAGGATGTGATTTTAACAATGTTTCTGATAACGGAAAAATCGGGCTATACAATACTGCATGTATTGGAATGAGTGATCAGGAACCTGCTGCAATCATTAATGGAATTGTTTTCACTAAACTAACGCCAAACAAAGTAAAAGATATTGTTGCTGATATGCGCGCAGGAAAAGATGTTAAGGAAATGTTTGATAATTATGGTGACGGTATGAACAACTCCGAGCTAATTAGATCAATGGTTACAAACAATATCAGAAAAAGAGGAGAAGTTCTGTTTTCTGATTATGAGCCTGGATATGCTCTTAAAAAAGTAATCACAATGACTCCTCAAGAAGTTATTGAAGAGATTAAAGAGTCTTATCTACGAGGTCGTGGTGGCGCAGGTTTTCCAACAGGTTTGAAATGGGATTTCTGCCGCAAATCAGAAGGAGAAATTCGCTATGTAATGAGTAATGCCGACGAAGGAGAACCCGGAACATTTAAAGAAAGAGTAATTTTAACAGAACTTCCAAAATTGCTTTTTGAAGGTATGGCAATTGCCGGATATGCTTTAGATGCCAAAGAAGGTATTGTATATTTGCGTAGCGAATATACTTATCTAAAAGAATATTTGGAAAATATTATACAGGAACTCAGGGACACAAATCAATTAGGTGAAAATATTGCCGGAAAAGAAGGATTTAACTTTGATATAAGAATTCAATTTGGTGCGGGTTCTTATGTTTGTGGCGAAGAATCTGCATTAATTGAATCTACTGAAGGTAAAAGAGGCGAACCAAGAAACCGGCCCCCATTCCCTGTTCAGAAAGGTTACATGCAACAACCTACTGTTGTCAATAATGTTGAAACATTATGCAATGTTGTTAAAATTATACTATATGGTGCCGATTGGTATACAATGATGGGAACAAGAGAAAGCACCGGTACAAAATTAATTAGTGTTTCCGGCGATTGTAAGTATCCTGGTGTTTATGAGATTGAATGGGGTTTAAGAATCAGAGATATGCTTGAGATGGTTGGTGCAGAAGATATTCAGGCTGTTCAGGTTGGCGGACCATCAGGTACTTGTATTGGAAAAAAAAGCTTTAAACGTACAATTTGTTATGAAGATTTTCCAACCGGAGGGTCAATGATGGTTATTGGTAATAAGCGTAATTTATTAAATGATGTGGTAAAGCATTTTATGGAATTCTTTATTGAAGAATCATGCGGTTCATGTGTACCTTGCCGTGCATTGACTGTTATACTTAGAAATAAACTGCAAAAAATATTAGATGGTAATGGGGTAATGAATGATTTGACTGAACTTGAAAAATGGTGTAATATGATGAAAGAAGCAAATCGTTGTGGCTTAGGACAAACAGCAGCTAATCCGATATTAACAACACTAAAATATTTCCGTGAAGAATACGAAAAACTGATAAATAAAGATGTTGAATTTGATAGTGGCTTTGATTTAAGTGCGGCTGTAGCAGAATCATGCGAAGCCGTTGATAGAATACCTAATTTATAACGAATATTAAAATACAAAAATATGAGTGAAAAAATTAAATTTACAATTGATGGTAAAGAATGTTTTGCCGAAAGAGGACAAAATATTTTGGACGCAGCAACTGATAATGGAATATTTATTCCAGCTCTATGTCATATAAGAGATGTTAAACCTGCCGGAGCATGTCGTCTTTGCAATGTTAAAATTGCAGGCAGACTGATGACCGCATGTACAACGCCCGTAGAATCCGGTATGGAAATTGAAAATGATATTCCTGAAATACAAGACCTTAGATTAGCTATCATTGAAATGTTGTTTGTTGAAGGAAATCATTTTTGCCCTGCTTGTGAAAAAAGTGGTAATTGCGAATTACAAGCCCTTGCTTATCGCTATCAGATGATGATTCCTCGATTCCCTTACGAATTTCCCGTAAAGGAAATTGATGCATCCAGCCCCAAACTGATAATTGACCACAACAGATGCATTCTTTGTAAACGCTGTATCAGGGCATTTAAAGATGAAAACGGGAAAAATATATTTGCATTCAAAAAAAGAGGTCATAAACTACAGATTAATATTGATGAAAAATTATCAGCAAATCTGTCTGATGAAATGGCTCAGAAAGCAATGGATATTTGTCCTGTAGGAGCTATTATCAGAAAAGAAAAAGGTTTTAACGAACCAATCGGCACACGTAAATATGATAAAATGCCAATTGGTAGTAATATTGAAAGAGTAATTTAGAATATTCAAATATATATGGAGGTTATATAATGAGTAAACCAATAGTTGCAACAACATCTTTATGTGGCTGTTTTGGCTGCCACATGTCATTGCTAGACATTGACGAAAGAATACTTGAACTGGTTGAATTAGTGGAATTTAATAAATCACCTATTGACGACATTAAAGAATTTACCAAACAATGCGATATAGGATTGATTGAAGGCGGATGCTGTAATAGCGAAAATGTTCACGTATTAAAAGATTTCAGAAAAAATTGTAAAATTTTAATTTCATTTGGAGAATGTGCCCTTATGGGTGGATTACCTGCATACAGAAATGGTATTCCCATTAAAGAGTGTCTTGATGAAGCTTACTTAAATGGTCCAACCGTTATAAATAGTAATCCTGATAAAATTCTTCCTAATGATGATGAAATTCCAATGATGCTGGATAAAGTTTATCCATGTCATGAAGTAGTTAAAATTGATTATTTTCTTCCCGGATGCCCTCCAAGAGCAGATTTGATTTGGGATGCATTAGTAGCCCTTCTTACCGGAAATGAACTTAAATTACCTTATGAAGTTGTTAAATTTGATTAAAATAACAGAAAAATGACAAAAAAAATAACCATTGAACCTGTAACAAGAGTGGAAGGACACGGAAAAGTGACTATTCATCTGGACGATAATGGAAATGTAGTACAAAGCAGATTACATATTGTTGAATTCAGAGGGTTTGAACGCTTTGTTCAGGGCAGACCATATTGGGAAGCTCCAGTGCTTGTTCAACGTCTTTGTGGGATTTGTCCCGTTAGTCATCATCTTGCTGCAGCAAAAGCAATGGATGTGATTGTTGGAGCAGGTGCAGGTGACGGATTAACACCGGTCGGTGAAAAAATGCGACGACTTATGCATTACGGACAAATTTTCCAGTCGCATGCCTTGCATTTTTTCCATCTTGCATCTCCTGATTTACTTTTTGGAATTGATGCTGATCCTGCAATACGTAATATAATCGGTGTTGCTTTAAAATTTAAGGACATTGCTGTTCAGGGTGTTATGATGCGTAAATTCGGACAGGAAATAATTGAAGTTACTGCCGGTAAAAAAATCCATGGAACAGGTGCAATTCCCGGCGGAATAAATAAGAACCTCAGTATTGAAGAACGTGATAGATTTCTATATGGTCCGGACCCAATGAATGTTGATAAAATGATATCATGGTCACTGGATGCAGTTAACTTTTTTAAAGATTATCACAAAAAACACAGAGAGCTTATTGACACATTTGCTGCTTTTCCATCAAGTCATTTAAGTCTTGTAAGAAAAGACGGTGCAATGGATCTTTATGATGGTGTTATCAGGGCAGTTGATGCAGAAGGCAAGAAAATACTTCATGATGTTAACCCACAGGATTATCTGAAATATATTGCCGAGGAAGTAAGGAACTGGAGCTATATGAAATTCCCATATTTAATTGAATACGGTAAAAAAGACGGATGGTATCGTGTAGGCCCTCTTGCACGTTTAAATACTGCTGATTTTATTCCTTCACCATTAGCTCAAAAAGAATTTGAGGAATTCAAGGCATACACAAACGGTAAACCAAACAATATGTCAATGCACATGCACTGGGCAAGATTGATTGAAACGCTCCATGCTGCCGAAATGATGAAAGAATTATTGAACGATACCGACCTCCAGAAAAATGATTTGGTTGTTAAAGGAACAAAAGTTAATGAAGGCGTAGGAATGCTTGAAGCCCCACGAGGAACTTTGTTTCACCATTACAGGATTAATGAAAACGACCAGATAACAATGGCAAACCTTATTGTTTCAACAACTAATAATAATGAACCAATGAATATTGCTGTAAGATGTGTTGCTGACAGTATGATTTCCGGTCAAAAAGAAATTACCGAAGGAATGCTGAATGCCGTTGAGGTTGCAATCAGGGCTTATGACCCGTGTCTTAGCTGCGCAACACATGCATTAGGTAAAATGCCTCTGGAAGTTTCATTATACGATTCAAAAAATAATCTTATTGATAAAAAAAGAACGTAAACCAATAATATGTACATGCCCGAATGGGTATAATTGCCTGTCCATAAAGTCAAACAATTTTTGAACTAAAGCACCAAAACTTGTCCGTATGGATAACAAATAACAAAAAACAAATTAGTTACTTATATGAATGTTTTACTTTACGGATACGGTAACCCGGGAAGGCAAGACGATGGTTTGGGAAATGAGTTTATAAACCGTATGCAGGAATGGGTTAATAAAGAAGGTCTGGAAGGTTTTGAATTTGACAGTAATTACCAGCTCAATATTGAAGATGCACATGCTATCTCCGATAAGGATTTGGTAATTTTTGTTGATGCCTCAATAGAAGATATTCCTGATTTCTGTATTTCAGAAGTTACCGAATCATCAAAAATGTCTTTCACAACTCACTCTGCCTCTCCCGGCTATGTTTTAGACTTGTGTAAAAATCTCTATGATAAATCGCCTGTTACATTATTACTTCATATAAAAGGATATGAATGGAATTTTAAAGAAGAGCTGACAAAAAAAGCTGAAGAGAATCTTGAAAAAGCAATTAATTATTTTAAAGAAAAGCTCAGGAATCCAATTTCATTGATACAAGCAGATATCAATTTCTCATAATCCACAAAACACTATTGCTATTCCACTCAATAAAGTTATTCTTTTATCTTGTACTCAAACATCAATCACCCTGAACTCAGTTGGTTTGGGAACTCCTTTAAAATCTTCAATATACT
>JAUXFX010000152.1 GCA_030622635.1 Bacteroidota bacterium | reverse complement strand
CTATCTTTAAAAAAATAAACAGAAAAGCAATATAAGATACCAAAATGGAATTTTGCAGTAATGTCACACTGCCATTGCGTTTTAGAAAGATAACAACAAAATTGCCCTTGGGCAAACCTTTGATATCATTGAAAAAATTATGTGCGAAACTTCAGTTATTTATTAATATCTTTATATTTTTGTGCAAAATTTCAAAATTTCAGTTTTTTATTAAGTATATGTTCATAAAATTTATTTTGTTTTTTGTATTTGTATTTTGTTTTGCAAGTGGAGCAATTGCGCAACATGGGGAAGGACCAACAGGTAAAATGACCGGATTAACATCATTATATGATATTGGAAAAGCAGGATACGATATTGTTAATGTGAATTCGCAGATAACAGATAGTACTGTTATGCCTGTTATGATTATCAGGCTGAAATCGAATATTATTAATACAACTCCTTTCACGCATAAATATCCGAATCATAAAATCCCAATGGATGTTTTTAAAATGAAATATAATAAATTTTATTTTGGTGCAGGAATACAATATCGTTTTTAGAAATATATAATATAGTCCAGTCTGAAAAGCCATCGGATGACTTAATTTACAAAAGACAAACAAAAATGATAACTATGTATTAATTAATTAAGAAAGTCATCCGATGGCTATCATTGTAATATTATGATTATATACTCTTATATGTTTGTTACCGTTTAAAAAACATCAATCTTTCATTGATTAGTAAAGACACAAAAAAATAGATTATGTTAAGAAAAAGAATACTTGAAATTGTTATTTTAGTAATTTCAGCTTTAATAATAATTTTCATATCCGCTAATTATGAAGTTCCTGTTACGATTACTGAAGAAAATGAAATTCCAATACCGGAATATATACCTAAAACTGAATATGGAATTATTGTTGATTCGCTTAAAATATACAGGGGTATGATTAAACGAAATCAGTTTTTAGCAGATATACTACTAAAATATAATGTTGATTATGCTACAATTGACTTGATATCAAAGAGGTCAAAGACGGTGTTTGATGTCAGGAAAATCAGATATGGGAATAATTATTCGGTGATTTGTTCAAATGATTCAATTGAAAAGGTATTGTATTTTGTTTACGAAAGCTCACCTGCATCTTATGTAGTATTTGATTTGGTTGACTCTGTTCATGTTCATACAGGGAAAAAAGAAATTGTAAGAAGGGAGAAAATTACATCAGGTATTATAACATCATCACTTTGGAATTCAATGGTGGATAATGAAACAGACCCGAATTTAGCAAACGAATTATCTGAAATTTATGCATGGACCATTGATTTTTTTGGCATCCAAAAAGGTGATAATTATAAAGTTATTTATGATGAATTATTTGTTGATGATCAATGTGTGGGAATGGGAAAGGTTTTGTCGGCAGTATTTAGTCATGCAGGTAAGAGTTATTATGCTTTTTATTTTATACAGGACAGTGTTGGGGATTACTTTGATGAAGATGCAGGCAGCATGATGCGTACTTTTTTAAAAGCTCCTTTACGATTTAAAAGAATAAGTTCAAGATATTCATACAGTCGCTTACATCCGATATTAAAAATTCGCAGGCCTCATCTCGGGATGGATTATGCGGCTGCTTACGGCACTCCTGTTCATGCAATCGGTGATGGAATTATTACCAAGGCAGGCAGAAGCGGACAATCCGGGAAAATTGTTAAGATAAAACATAACGGAACATATTCAACTGCATATTTACATTTATCCGGCTATGGTAAAGGAATAAAAAAGGGTGTTCGTATAAAACAAGGTGACATAATTGGTTATGTTGGCAGCACAGGACTTTCAACAGGACCGCATTTGGATTTCCGTTTTTACAGAAATGGCAAAGCAGTTGACCCTTTAAAAGTTAAATCACCTCCTGCAAAACCGGTTGATTCCACTTATCTTCAGGAATTTAATTTATTGAAAGATAAGATGATGGAAGAGCTTAAATTGATAATAATTTAATTTAACGTGAATTCGGGATATAAATGTTTGTAAATCAATTTTATTGATTTTGACGCTGATCCATACGGACAAGTTATACGCAGATTTTTTATGATTAAAAAATTGAAAAATAAAATTAAAAAAAGGGAGTTACTAATAACTCCCTTTTTTAGATTTAATTTAGTGATTTTGTTTTATTTTCCACCAAAAAGATATGAAACAGAGACATTAATAACTCCGTTAGTATATTTCCAATCATTATTGTCATAATCACCTTCACCACCCCACTTTGGTGTTAAATTTGACAAGCCTAATTCATAACCTGCATTAATTAATACGGGACCTGTTTTAAATCCAATACCAAAACCCACTCCATAATCTAATGCTGTCTGATAATCTATATTTTCATCATCTTCATAATCACTCTCATCAACTTTATTTTTAAATTTGACCTTATAATCGTCCTTATATGTTTCACTATTACCATCATGTGTAACAGTATAATCCCATTTACATTTTCCCATTATTCCATAGGCCACATATGGTCCGGCGAAAATTTGTATCTGACTTTCTCCGATAGCAATACCAAAAGCTACGTTTACAGGAAGTTCCAGGTATCCGGTGCTTGTTCTGCTATAACCATCATATTTATACCCTTCATCAGCATTTTTATCAAGATCATAAGAAGATCCTTTTCCTGAAAATAATAATCCAGACTGAAGTGCTAATGCATCGGTGAATTGAAAATTAACGGCAACACCAACTAAAGGAGCCATAAGCATCTTAACATCAGGTTCATAATCAGCATCCTTGTAATTATAAGAATACTTTGCTAAGTTTAAACCAACTTTTGGTCCAAAACTAATTTGAGCTATTGAACTCAAACAAAAAACCGTTACTAAAGTAACTAAAAGTAATAATTTTTTCATAATTTTTAAAATTTAAGTTAATAATATATTTATTTAATAATTTGCTAAGATATTAAAAAATTGGAAAACAAAATAATTAAATAAAAAAAAAGCCCCGTTCAGGGGCTTTTTTTATTAATGTTAATAATTCTAATTCCAGGGAATTTGCCACCAAAGATGGGTTTCAAAGTCATCTGGTCCTTGGGAAGCAACAGCAGCACTGTAGCTTGCTCCGTTCAAATCTTGTTCTTCTGGTGGATAATATAACCTTAGAGGAACAGTTTTGAGGTCAACAGCTGTTGAAATGAATTCATAAATTGTATCAGTAACACCTTCTATGTGGTATACAACTTCTTCACCAGGTAAAATCAACACATCAGGATAACTTGTTCTGTTGTATTCAAACCATGCTTGTAAACCTTGCGGATAAAGAGCAATATACTTTTGTTCTGCTATCAGCTGGTCAGCATTTGCCGCATCCCAAACAACAGATGCACCTGCCATATATTCATCCATTTGAGTTGGAGTGATTGGATCAGGAAGAACATTAGTATTATTACCATCAATCCTATACCATCCGGTTGGGGTTATTGATGCTAAATAATTCCACCAATCCATTGAAGCTGTGATAGCAGCATAATATGTTTGTTCTGCATCACCTGCAACGCCGAGGGAATTATATGCTTCGGCTTTAATAAATTCAACTTCATCATACAACATAAGGAATGTAGAAGCTGTAGGTGCATAAATAATATTACCCGGCATTGAGACTACATTATTAGATATTGGAGTAGCATCAGCAGGTTGCATACCATAAGGGAATCCAACATATTCAGTTAAATCATTTGGCAAATTTGCATAAAAACCAATTCTTGGATCATTTTTGCTTTTCAGAAAGTCAATCAGAACCTGGCTAACTGCAAAGTCTGACCTGATTTTCTGGTTTTCATTAAGAGGATTATTGTTTGGAACACCATCAAAGAATGCAAATACTGCGTTATCAGCAATACTTGTAAATGGACCTGAATCTAATGCTTCTTGAATTGCAATTCCTGCACCTGTAGGGTCAACTTTTGACATTCTAATGCCGAGTCTCATCTTAAGTGAATTAGCAAACTTTTTCCATTTTGACATGTCACCATTATAGATGATATCGCCAAGAATTCCGTCTTGGTCTAATTTAATCAGGTCTCTTGCAGCAGTTACTTCTATTAACAAGGCAGCATATATGGCTTGCTGCTTATCATAACCTGGAGCAACATTTTCAGCGCCCTTTAATGCTTCGGAATAAGGTATGTCGCCCCATGTATCAGTAAGAATCTGGAACATCCATACTTTAAGTATTCTCGCTGCTGCGATTTGGTTGTCGTTTGAACCTGACGCTGCCGCCTTATCTTTAGTTTCAGCATCGGTGTTTAGCTTAATTATTCTTTCCAGATCTTCCAGTCCGGATGCATAGAAACTGATCCAATAGTTATTAATTACGCCGTCACGCATTTTATACCGGCTTTCGTCAGTATAAGAAGTTTGTGACCACATCTGGCTGAAAAGCATTCCAAGTCTGCCGTTCCACCATTCATCCCATAAATTATCACACATTGCTTTTTCAGCTGAAGTAAATAAATATGCAGTAGGAACGTCTGTAGGCTCATTTGGATTGATATTCATAGTCTCGAAATCCTTTGTACATCCCCCGAACAGGAAAAGTACAATGAAACTTAAACCTATTAATTTTTTATGTATATTTTTCATTTTGTTAATATTTTTTGTTAATAATAAATTTATTTCCTTTTATAAGTTGAAGCTTAAATTAAATCCCCAAGTTCTTGTACTTGGTAATTGAGCTCCTTCAATTCCCTGAATGTTACCTGAGTTGGTAGCTTGTTCCGGATCAAAGTGTTTGATAGCAGTTCCAAAAGTCCACAAGTTACGGGCAATAAATGAAATTCTTACATTTTCAAAAGGAACTTTTTTCAGTAAGTTGTCTGGTAATGTATATGAGAGACTTAATTCACGCAGCTTGATATAATCACAATCAAATACGTCCATTGCAGCAACAAAATAGTGGTTTAAGCCGTATAATTCTGCACTACAAACTTGAGTATTTGTTATATAATTTGGATTATCGGGGTCAGGGGAATTGGGATCTACCATAACACCTTCAAGAACAATACCATCTTCACGGATATTATTTTCAATAGTTTCTTCTAACATACCACTATACATACCAAACATGTATGAAGTTGAGAATATCTGACCACCATTACGGAAATCAAACAGGAAGCTTAAATTAATGTTTTTCCAGGTTAAGCTGTTGTTAACACCACCTGTATAATTTGGCATAACATTTCCGAGTGGTACAACTTCGGCACTTCTTTCATACATACCATTTGCATTAACAAGTCTTTTACCATCTTCATATACATAATCCCTGCCTAAGAGTGTACCATAAGGTTGACCAACTGTTGCATTAACCGAAACGCTGAACGGTGCATTTACTAAACGATAATTGTCAATACCTTCCATAAGTTCAACAAGTTCGTTTTTGTTTTGTGACCAGTTGACAGTGATATCCCATGTAAAATTTTTCATTTTTACAGGAGTACCGGTTAATAATATTTCCCAGCCTTTATTTGTCATTTTACCTGCATTAATTATTTGTGAACGGAATCCTGAAGAAGCTGAGATGTCAACATCAATAATTTGGTCAACAGTTTCCATGCTATAGTAAGTAACGTCAACTCCAACTCTGTTATTTAAGAATTTAAAGTCACCACCAACTTCCCATGAAGAAGTTCTTTCAGGTTTAAGGTCTGCATTGTTAAGTGCATTAGGAACAGTGTATGACGGATAAGTTCCAAAGTTATCCCTGGCAGCATAAGTAGAATATAATTGGTATGGATCAGTGTCGTTACCAACCTGTGCCCAACCTAATCTAACTTTACCGAATGAGAACCAGTCAATATTATTTAATACATCCAATTCAGAGAATATCCAGCTTGCAGTTACAGATGGATATAAATAGGAATTGTTATCTTCGGGCAATGTAGATGACCAGTCATTACGTAATGTCAAATCTAAATAAATCATACTTAAGTAACCCAGTGATGCACTACCGTAAATACTGTTAATTCTTTTCTTTGATTTATAGTCGCCAACTGAAGGTACATCCTTTGAGTTAGCAAGGTTATAAAAGTCAGGGATACTCAAGCCACCCTGAGTTGCATCTACATTACGATGATATATTCTTGTCATTTGGTTAGCACCAAGGTTTGCTGCTAATGACAAGTCTTCGGTTAAATATTTATTGAATTGAAGCAAAAATTCCATATTTGTTTCTGAAAGTTGTCTTATACCTTCTTGATATCTGGGTGTTTCGTTAGATCCAACGGCTCTTCTTTCTTCTCTTCTGTCAGTATAGAAATCTTTATTAATTTTACCTGTGAGTTTCAGCCAATCAGTGAATTCATAAGTAACACCGATATTACCATAGAACCTGTCTCTTTGGTCATTTTCATAATTTTTGTAACGTGTCCAGTATGGATTGTCAGTGTATTTTGGAAATGGGTTATCCCATGAAGTCCTGTTCCATGTATTTTGCGTTCCGTCAGGATTGATCCAGTAATCTTTCATCGCTTCCTGGTCCCAGTTACGGTGACTCCACTGGTTAAATTCCTGCATCATATTATCACCGTCATATCCTGTACCTGGTCTGCCGATTGCTTTGTTTTGAACATAATTCACAACTGTGAAAGCAGTAAGTTTATCTCCTAACTTAGTCGAACCGCTGAAGTTAATAGAGTTTTTCTTTATTTCGCTATTTGGCCAGATACCAAATTGATGAATATTGGTATATGACAATCTAAAGAAAGCTTTTTCGCTACCACCTGTTAATGCAATGTTATTTGTCCATGTTTGACCTGTTCTGAAGAAGTCTTTAACATTATCGGGGTGAGCTTCCCATGGAACATTTTTACCGTAAGCTTCCGGAAAAGCATCTGAATATGAATACCATGGTCTTACCATTTGTCCTTGTCCTAATTTTGGACCCCAGCTTTCATCAACTGCATAATGAGGAAGCAGGTCGTAAGAATCCGGTTGTCCCGCGTGAGTTCCCGTATAGGTACCGCTTGAACGGTTTGGGAAGGCATTTGGTGAATCATGATGTTCGCTGTACCATAATGTGTCAAATCCATAACCTCCACCGAATTCATTTTGGTAGTTTGGAAGGATTGCGACACGTTCAAAGGTCAGACCTGAACTTACGCTGACGCCGATACCTTTTTTACCGTCTATGGCACGGGCTTTACCTGTTTTAGTAGTTATTAGTATTACACCGTTAGCTGCGCGCGAGCCATAAAGAGCTGCTGCTGTTGGTCCTTTAAGAATTGAAACAGACTCAATATCATCAGGATTGATGTCTTGTGCCATGTTACCGTAGTCAAAACCACCGGCACCTCTTGCCTGTCCGACAGATGTAAAGTTACTGTTGTCGAATGGGATACCATCAACAATGAATAATGGCTGGTTTTCGCCATTTACTGAGGATGCTCCACGAATAAGGATTCTTGAAGAACCACCCATCGCACCGGAAGAAGAAGCAATTTGAACACCGGAAACCTTACCTGCTAAAGCGTTAACGATATTCATATTTCTCGCTTTCTCTAATTCTTCCGACCCTACATCCTGAACAGCGTAACCAAGTGCTTTCTTTTCCCTGGTAACACCGAGAGCTGTAACAACTACCTCTTCCAATTCCTCTAAACCGGGTTGTAGTTGTATGTTAATTACGGTTCGGCTACCGATTTCAATTTCTTGTGTTACCATACCAACATAAGAGAAAATAAGAGTAGTGGCTCCTTCAGGAGCTGTTAACCCATATTTCCCGTCTAAGTCGGTAGTAGTTCCAACCGAAGTTCCTTTTACAATAACTGTTACTCCCGGAATTGCCGTCCCATCATCTGCATTGGTAACAGTTCCTGTAATTGTTGTTTGTGCAAACACAACTTGCGAGCCAAAAAACAACATGGCTGCAAGAAAAATTGTAAATTTTCTCATAATTTAAAAAAATTTGGTTAATAAAAAATTTGGTTCATATATTTATTCTATAATTAATTTACCTAATTACTGTAAAATTAAAAAATAATCCGGTATATTAATTTTTCTGAGTGCAAAATATAAAAAAATTGGAATATTAACAAAAAATTTAAT
>JAUXFX010000247.1 GCA_030622635.1 Bacteroidota bacterium | reverse complement strand
ACTCCTGATTTTTAAGACTTCGAAAGCCTCGAAAGCGAACATTTTGAACTAAACACCAACTTTATTGACAAGCAAATAATATTTGTACTATCTTTGCGTTTAAATTCATTAATTAATTTTATTAACCAATTAAATCTTTAAAAATGAAAAAATTAAGTTATTTATTAGTAGCAGTTATTTTGTCGGGACTTACAATTATTTCTGCTTGTAAAAAAAGCGATGATGATACTGTTGATAAAAAACCAACCATTAGTTTCAAAGGTGGTAGTGATTATACATCTTCTGATGTAACAATAGCTACCAGTGATTCAATTAAGGTTGGCGTAATTGCATTATCAAACACAAATTCAAATGCAAAACTTAACAAATTTACTTTAACACTTACTTTAAACAATATTCCCCAGGTTTTGCTTGATTCAACTTTAAATGCTTCCACATTTGATATTAATTTCTTTATCAAATTCGCTAATGAGGGTGTATTTCGTTTATCTGCAAGAATTGCCGATAAAGACGGAGAGTCGCAAGAAATAGCTTTTAATGTTACAGTAGCTGCTTCAGCCGGACCGATTTATGAGTATTCAAACACTTTATTAGCAGCTCAGCAAGTAACAGATATTGGAAGTTCCTTTGCATCTATGACCGGAGATATTTGGATACTGGCAACAGCAAAAGCAAATGCAAATAAGGTTGATTTTCTTTATTTTTACGGAGCAACAAATTTTGCAACACTTGCATCCCCTGCTGATGAAGCTGCCGGAACAGTATATAATGATACAATTAACGGTTTACAAACATGGAGTGTAAGAAATAACACACTCTTTAAAAAAATTACAACAGCCGTTGACTGGGAATCAATTACAAATGATGCTTTAATTGTTGAATTAACCGCTTCGGGTGTTACCGAAACCAAGATCAATGAATTGGCAGTTGGCAATGTAATTGCATTTATCACTGATCCTGCCAAACCTGAATTTGCCGGAAAAAAAGGTTTAATAAGAATTACCGCAATAAATACCGGTGATGAAGGAGATATTATTTTTGATGTAAAAGTTCAGGAATAATAAAGCTGATACTGAATAGAAATATATAAAATCATATATGATAACCAACGGGTTAACCTGTTGATTTTTTAAACCAACGGGTTAACCCGTTGGTTTAATTTCTTTAAATATAAAAGAGGTGCTTTTAGTGCCTCTTTTTTTTTGGATATTACTATAAGTCCAAAATAATTTTTCTAAAAAACTACTAAATTTTGAAATGAGTTGCCTTTATAAGAAAAGGAAACAGGTGTAAAAAAATTATCAACCGTGCATATGACGAGAGTGGTCTTTCACTATTTACGCCAAATGATATGTTGAAATTATCTATTGTTTTAACAGTTTCTCTGATTTAATAAATTTATTATCAATATCTCTGATGATAACTGTGTAAACTCCAGCATTTAATTGTGTTATATCAGTTTGTTTTGTATTTGACCTTAAAATAACCCTTCCTGTGAAATCATATATTTCCATACTAAATTCTTTATTAAAATCAACGTTTATAATACCATTTGATGGATTTGGAAAGATCAGGTTCTTTTTATTATCACACTCTTCGTCAATACCCAGTGCGCTACAATTGGAAATTTTTTCAGAGCCAGAACCATCTAAATTCATTCTGTTAATACTCCATTTTCCACTACCGCCAGGCCAGTATGAGTAATAAATCTTACTGTTGACGGGATGGAAAAAAGCAACGTAATAATATTCCCCATTAGTTGAATTGGTAATTTTGTTCCAATTAGAACCATCGGCATCAGCAATTACAATATCCATTCCATTGTTGTAGCCTAACCATTCAGAGGTATAAAATATAATTTTCGATCCGTCAGAATTAAATTGTAGTCCACTTTCAGCATAGCCAAAAGTATTTGGAGGAGTAATATCTACCCAGTTGCTTCCATCAAGGTCCATCATTACATAATGATCGTCTGCATTAAACCCTTCGCTAAAATAAATCTTTGTTCCTGAAGGATTGTAAATCGGGGCGCTTTGCCAAAATGCGCCAGCTTCATTGGTAAGTTGTGTGCGATCCGTGCCATCAATATTCATTGTAAAAATTTCCGGATAGTCTGAATCATCCCAGGCAGCAAAAACAATTTTACTCCCATCAGGAGAAAAGTTTGGATAGCCATCATAACCGCTATTATTTGTCAATTGAGTAAGATTAGATCCATCATTATTCATAATATAGACCTCGGCCAAAGAACCATAATCTCCATACTGAAATACTATTAATGATCCATCCGGGCTAACAGAAGGATAAAGTTTATTAACACCTGGCATGTTTGTCAAACGTGCCAGGTTTGATGTTCCATCAATATCAGTTCTGTATATTTCATAATCCCCTCCATGTCTATCGGAAGAAAAATAAATATAATTGCCATCGGGTGAAATAGCAGACCAGTAATTGTTACAGTTGTCCTGAGTTATTGCTAAACTATAACTCATTAAAAGAAAGGTAAATGCAAATAACTTTTTCATGGTTGTGATTTTTTAATTAAACAATACTTGATTTAGTCTTATTCTTTTCTTTTTATTGGTTCTACATCAATAAGATTGACAAAGTTTATTTTTTTTGATTTCATCAGATTATAAATCTGATTAATTTTAAATGACGTTACAATTATAAACAATTAAATTTATTTATGCAAGTTTTATTAATAAAATGTAGAATTTCTGAAATTTTTTTTTCATTTGGCAGTTCTCCATCTATCCAATGTATCTTAAAACCATTCCTTTCCATTCTTCTGAACCATGTCATTTGCCGCTTGGCAAACTGATGAATGGCGGTATTCAGCTTTTGAAACATGTTTTTATAATTGAGTTCACCAATTATATATTGGGTTATATATTTATATTCCAGTCCGTAAAATTTCAATTGTTCAGGTGTTATTCCTTTTGATAATAAATTATTCACTTCATCAAGCATTCCGTTTTCCAGTCTTGCTTTTAGCCGTTCGGTTATTCTTCTCCTGATAATATTTCTATCAAAATATATCCCGAAAATTTCATTTTTTATTTTAGGATAATCAGATATCAAATCAGGGTTTTCTTTGTAATAATTTTGAATTTCAATAGCCCTTATTAACCGCTCTCTGTCTTTTGAGTCGGTTACATTATGCAATGAACGAAAAGAAGAAAGTTTTTTAATTAATTCATCCGTTTTCTTTTTTTCCGATTTTTTCCTTAAGCTTTTATTTTCAGGAACTTTCACCAGCTTATAACCTTTTAATACAGCTTCAATATACAAACCTGTACCACCGCAAAGAACCGGTAATTTTTGTCTTGAAATAATATTTTTATAAATTTTCAGAAAATCCCTTTGATATTCATAAACATTATACTCATAACCGGGATCAACAATATCAATTAAAAAATAAGGAATCTTTTTCCCATCCACAATATAGTCATCATAGTCTTTTCCCGTACCCAAATCCATACCTTTATATACCTGCCTTGAATCAGCGCTTATAACTTCGCCGTTCAGTTTAGCAGCAATATGAGCGGCTAATCGGGTTTTTCCGGTTGCTGTAGGTCCGAGTATTGTAATCATCTTAGT
>JAUXFX010000003.1 GCA_030622635.1 Bacteroidota bacterium | reverse complement strand
TAAAACCGTTTTGTAAATATTTTTTTATATAAAACTGTTCGTTTTTTGATTATTTATGTTCACAAGCGAACAAGGAAATAAAGTATTCACTTCATTTTTTTAGACGAAAATAATTAGAGGAAGTTACAGCATGTATTATTCCCTGCTGAATCGGGATTTCATTTAGTTAACTATAATTGTTTTTATATAAATAGCATCATCAATTATTATCCTAAATAAATATTCTCCGGAGGATATATTTAATTTCTTAAGATTAAATAATTCTTTGTGTATTCCTGCTGATTTGGAAGTATTAATCAAATTTTTAATTTCATAGCCAATTATTGAATATAACGAAATATTTACCTTAGAAGGCTCGTGAAGATTGTATTCAAGTGTAATTATATCATCACAAGGATTTGGATAAACATTAATATTGAGCAACTTATATTTAAGTTCATTTATATCAGAAATTGTAGTTACAGTAATAACATTTGAATTTCCGCTTGTACCTCCTGCATTATAAGCTCTTAGTCTATAATAAAAGCCGGTATTTGCACTTAAGCCTGAAACATTGTAAGTTGCAACATTTTCAACATTTAGGTTTTCATATCCTAAAACAAAACTTGTAAAACCTGTGTCGGTTGCAACATCAAGATAATAACCTTCAGCAAATATTGAAGTTTCCCAATTAGCATCAAAACTTGTTTGTGTAATATTTGTAGCTGCTATTGCATTTGGTGCAGGAGGTGCATAAGATATTCGAGCCGAATCAATATAATTTACACTTAAAGCAAAGCCTTCTTCATTAATTTGCAATAATGGTAATCCAAAATTATTTCCAAGCCACTTATATTCGGTTATTTCCCTGTAAACAGGAAATCCAATACCTAATGAATCAATATAAATACTGTCGTATTGTTCAATTTCTGACTTTATACGCAGTGTTTGAAACGAACCATAAGGTGTTATTAAAGTTCCCCATCCATCAACAGTATTTACACGTTTTTTATAACTTGAAATATAAATCAAACCACTCAATTCAAATTCAAAACTTGATTCGGAAGAATCAACATTACTCATATTCATTGGAAATTCATACAGGATGTCAGGATCATCATATTTTACCGGAATAGGAATTTCATTAAAAGAAAAAGCAAATCCAACATCCTTATATTCTGTATCTGTATTCTTATAGAACTGATAAATATCAGTAAATTCAAAGTTTGGAATAAAATCAATTTCACCGATAGGAGAAGCTATATTTGATATGATATAAGGGATAAAAACAATCTGATACAGAAGAGGAGTTGAAGTAACACTTACAAAAGTGTCAACCTGCTGTGATAATGGCAAAAGACTTGAAAAGTCCCATGTATAATCTTCACCGGTTTCAGTATAATCAATACCTTGAACAAAAACAGTTGAACTTAACCGAATTGTATCATCAATATTCGGCATGTCATCAGTGGTAATAGTAATTTGCGATAATGCTACCATGCTTATTAAGCCGGTTATAAAAATAATCAATGTAAATTTTTTCATGTTTGTTTATATTTGTAAAAAATAATCATATCCCAGTGTGAGCCGACGGGTTAACCCGTCGGTTTCATGTTAGTTTCATGTATGTTTGACTTAATGATATTATTTCTTCTTCTTTTTCTTCGGTTTCTTAGGTTTCTGTCGTTGAAAAATTTCAGCAAAACTGTTAAATTCTTTTCTGTAAAATATTCCGACTCCTTGTGTATATGGAGAACTTTGATCGTAAGAATAAATATCGTATGCTGAATTAGCATTTGACCTGTTAAAAGCTCTAACCCTGAATCTTCCGTCTTCGGTTAATTTAACTTCAACATTTACATCACCAACAATATTACTTGCATTATCAGCAGTTTTTTCACCTGTAATACCAAAACTTCCATCAATAGAAACCCTGTCATTAAATAATTGTGTGGAAAGCGCCACTTCAAGTTCTTCATCTGACACTTGATTACCCGGGACATAGTTTATACCTATATCAAAATCCTTACTAATTTGCGACAGCCAATTGCTTAACTGATTGGAAATTAATTTATATGATGATGCTTCCAATGATGGTGTTGCAGTTGTATTATAACTAAAGCTTCCAAGCACTAATAAAGATAACATTTGTTGATTCATTTCTGCCTCATTAGTTGTATCAAGAACTGAATAAACCATTTGACGGGTTGTCTCATCCGCATTTGGTAATAAGATACTAAAGTGAATATCAGGGTCAAAAAGCTTACCCTTTAATCCGAGAATACAATCAACATATACACGTCTGCCATAATTGACTGTAGAATCCATTTCCGGTCCTAAACCGTCAAGCGATGTTTTTACCTTGTATAATGCTTTTAAATCTACCTCAGAATCATAGGGGCTGCCTGTCCAGGAAATCTTCCCACCTTCAATAATACTAAATCGCTTGTTTACTAAATTTTGCAGAGTAAAATGAAATACCCCTTCTTTTATCACATAATCACCGACTATCCGAAAATCGCCTTGAGGATTTATTGATAAGTTTATATTTCCATTCCCATCAGCTTTAATAGTACCTATTTGTGACGGAAGAAATAACTGGATTTTTGCATCTGGTGTAACATTCAACTTAAAATTCAATGTAATACCGGAGGTATTAACATTATAAGTTGGTTTTTCTAATGCCGTATCACTTTTATTAATAAAAATTATATAATTCTGTTCAGATACATCTGCAGTAGTACTGATGGGTATCTTAATATTAGTTCCTTTATTTGTAGTTACGGTAACGTTCAACACCAGCTTGTTTAAGGGACCATTAATTTTTATATCTCCGCTAATATTTGCCTGGCCATAAAATTCACTGTTTAAGTAACTGTCCGTATTAAGGCAGGAGAAATTCTTTGGTTTGATATTAATATTAAATTTGAAGTTTTTAAGATTCTTATGGGTAATTCTTCCGCTACAAATTGCCTGATTACCTAATGAATCGTATAAAACCATATCATTAAAAACAATTTCATTTTTATTAAAATCAATTTCATTTGCAAGCGAATAAACAACGTTAAGATAATCAATTTTGAATTCGGTTCGCATCAGCTTAAGTTTTCCCGTTAAATCGGGTTTTGATGTTGAACCGCTTAACTTAAAATTACCCGATGCTATTCCTTTTAAATTTGATATAAAACCTGAAATAAACGGATCAACTGCTCTTAATTTAAAATTTTGCAAGGATATTTCAAAATCCAGATTATTTGAATCCTTAGCCGGATAATAATATCCATTCAATGATAAGGTTTTACTCTTACCAACATTTCCTACATTAATAATTTCAATATTTGTGTATAAAGAATTTTGCTGGTAATTCCAGTTTGTTTTTAATTTTGCATTTCCCAATTTTTCATCATTAAAAACAAAATCATCAATTATAATATCGGAAAAAATATTCGGGGAATTATACAGATTAGCTAAACTTAAATCGCCGTTAATAATTCCATCAAAATCAAGATTATCATTTCCAATAAGTATATCAAAATTAGAGAAATCCCAATTTTTAAATTCTAAATTAAAAGTATCAGTTGGTAATTTTGAAATTATTCCGTCAATTTCAAATTTTTGACGATCACCTCCCATTACCTCAAAATCTTTAACTAATATTGAAGATGTATCAATCTCAATGAAATTATCCTCACTTATCTTCCATACCGTGTCATTAATTATCATTTCAGCATGAGAAATTTTAGCTTTAATTCTATTGCTGTCAATAAAGTAAACATAGCCGATGATATTACCAATATTCCGGTCATTAGCAGAAGTGTCGTTCCATGAAATATTATAGATTATGCTGTCGCGATGAATATTAGCACTAAAGACAGTATTTTCAACTCCCAGCGAAATGCTGTCGGTTTCATTTGATTCTTTAAACAATATATTTTTACTACCTGTTTTTATAAAAAAATCATCATTTTCTGATTTACATTCAATAAACCAATTTTCAAATTTAATCCCTTTATAAGTTATTAATGAAGAATTTCCGTTAATTGCCAAAGAATTCAGGCTTGAATTGTAACTTCCCGAAACTTCAGTATTTGGAGTTACTAATAGATCAGGGTAAAATAATTCACTGACATTTGCCGTGTTTTTCAAATTGACTTGAAAGTCAAAGCTCTGAGTCAAGCTATCTTCAGGCATATCTTTAGCATCAGTGTAGTAAACATCTATGTAATTGCTAAATAATTTTTTAAATGATGGATACAGTTCTGTAAAAAGAAAATCTCCTTTTAAGTCAACATCAATTATATCAGAATGTAATTGTATGTTTTTGTGGTTATTAGTATCCACTTTTGTAACCAATGCAAAATGATCAAGATAATGTTTTTTATTTTTTTCATAATAAAAGGTACTGTCAATCATAATTTTACCCTGAATATCATCAAGATTATCACCAACAAAATTAATATTCAAATTTGTTGAAAGCATAATAGTTGAATCCCTGTCCAATAAATTAAGCTGATATAATTTTGCATTTCTTATTTGTGATGAAAAATCAAACACAGGTAATTCCTTACTAAAATCAACCATGCCTTCAAAGTTGAGATTAATATTATCATCCAGAACATTAAGACGACCACTGAATTTTTTATCAGCTAATTCTCCTTTAATATCAATTTCATTATAATTAATTCCCTTAAAATCTAAAGAATCAACAACTCCATTCAAATCAATTATTGCCGATTCGGCAGTTAATCCTTTTCCTTTAATATCAATATTTAAATTTAATTTTCCAAAATAATCACTGATATTCAGAAATTTTCCCATATCAAAATCATTAGCTGTAATTTTCCCCTGATATTCAACCGTATCGGTTTTTTTATTGTCTTTTAACAACACATCAGTAGAAAACTCACCAATATCAGTTGAAAATTCGGCATTAGATACAAAATCATTATAAAACCCAGTAAATGTTCCTCTAATTTTTATATTTCCAAAAGCAAGTAGTTCTTCAGGCATGTTCAGATGATTTTCCTTTCCGGGAATCAAAAATGATTCAATATCATTTTTATTAATTGCAAAATCTTTAACTCTTGCATGAATAAATGTTTCTTTAATATCAGGTAATCCATTCAAATCAATATTTCCTATAAATTTTGTTTTATCACCATAATAAAACTTAAAGTTTTTAGCCCTGAAATTACTTACTGTCCCTTTAATATCACCGGAAATCTTAATTTTATTATTCATTACAAATAACTCAGGTGCAAAATATCCGATATCATGAAGATTTAACACCGAAGCTCCAATGGTTGTTTTGATTTTTACATCGGTTAAAAAATCATTAAAACTTTTAATATCTTTATAAGTAAAAGCAAATTTCAATGAAAGTTCAGAATTATTAGTAATAATTTTCAGGTGGTCGGCTTGAATCAGTTGAGAATTTACTATAAAATCACCTTTCAATTTTTGGATTATAAAGCCACTTGTATCCTGTAATGATAAATTATTTATTTTTACCCGGATAGTGTCATTAATAATTTCAATATTCCTGAAATCCAAATTTAAGCCGGATATATCTAAATCTGTAAAACTAATTCCTTCACGTGAATTATCTTTATCTTGATTCTGATACTTAAAACGTGAATCTTTGATTTTCAAAATATTACATTGAATCTTCCAAGCTTTTTT
This sequence comes from Bacteroidota bacterium, assembly GCA_030622635.1. Classification (GTDB taxonomy): domain Bacteria; phylum Bacteroidota; class Bacteroidia; order Bacteroidales; family JADFUO01; genus JADFUO01. The sequence continues at coordinate 39,904 of JAUXFX010000003.1, read as the reverse complement.
TTCAGATGTATCAATAACTTCAGATGATTTACCTGTATCAAAATAATCAATAATAAAATTAAAATTCATAGTTGAATCACCCTTGTATTTTATTAATCCGATTTCGGACTTTTCAAGAATCAGCTTGTTTACTTTTATAATGTTGTCTTTTATTTTCAGCTTCTGAATGTTCAGACTGAGATTTTTAACACTTAATATCGTATTATCGTGCAAATCTTTAACTAATACATCGGCTAAAACAATATCAAATAAATTTGAAATTTTCACCCTTCCTATCTTGATTTCGGTATGTAATTCCCCGGAAAGATAATTAGCTGCAGATTGTGCTAAAAATGTCTGAACAAACGGGTTTTTTACAAGAAAATATAATGATACCGGTAATGCAAGAATTACCATAAAAGTATATATTAATATTCTTCTAATCCTTTTTTTAATAACTTTGTTCTTTAAAAAATTGTACAATTACCAAATTACAATGAGCACTTTTATTCTAAGTATTGAGTCTTCGTGTGACGACACTTCTGCGGCAATTATAAAAAACACCAAAATTCTTGCCAATATTGTTGCAAATCAGGAAGTACATAAAAAATATGGTGGTGTTGTTCCTGAATTAGCATCAAGGGCACATCAGCAAAATATAATACCTGTAATTGAAAGTGCCTTAAAAAAAGCAAAGATAAATAAAAAACAGCTTAATGCAATTGCTTTTACACGTGGTCCGGGATTGCTTGGTTCATTATTGGTAGGTACTTCATTTGCAAAATCCTTTGCACTAGGATTAAATATTCCGTTGATTGAAGTTGATCACCTGCAGGCGCATATTCTGGCACATTTTATTGAAGATGAAGAAACTAATTCAATACCTGAATTTCCTTTTTTATGTCTTACAGTTTCAGGAGGTCATACTCAAATAGTTATAGTAAAGGATTATTTTGACATGGAGATAATCGGGAAAACTATTGATGATGCGGCAGGAGAAACATTTGATAAAGCTGCGAAAATTCTCGGACTCCCCTATCCCGGCGGACCGGAAATTGACAAATTCGCCCGGGAAGGCAACCAGAATATTTTTAAATTTCCCGAACCTGACATCCCTGATCTGGATTTTAGCTTTAGCGGTTTAAAAACATCATTTTTATATTTTATCAGAGACAGGCTAAAAGAAAACCCCAGGTTCATTGAACAAAACCAAGCCGACCTGTGTGCTTCAATACAATTAACCATTATCAATGTGTTGATGAAAAAATTAAAAGCAGCAGCAAAAAAAACGGGCATAAAACAAATTGCAATAGCAGGAGGAGTCTCAGCCAATTCTCAACTCAGGGAAGCTCTTAAAAACACGGAAAAAGAACTGGGCTGGAAGGTTTTTATTCCCAAATTTGAATATACAACCGACAACGCAGCTATGATAGCCATTACAGGATACTTTAAATTTCTAAAAAAAGATTTTACCGACCAGAAAGCGGTGCCTTATGCAAGGACTGAATATTTTAAATAGGGAAATGATTTATTACATTATATTTTTCAATTTTTTGTTCCCCAATATATTGCAGCAATACCAAATGATTGCAGCTTATATTTTGTATTAACAAATCCTGCACTATTCAATACGGAAAGAAAATCGTCTCTGTCAGGAAAAGCCTTGACAGATGCAGGAAGATAACTATAAGCCGATTTATCCTTTGATATAATTCTGCCAATAACAGGAAGAATTTTAAAAAAATAAAAATTAAATAATTGTTTAACCGGAAAATTTCCGGGTATTGAAAATTCAAGTACAACAAAAACTCCACCGGGTTTAATCACTCTGAATATTTCATTAATTCCTGATGACAGGTTTTCAAAATTTCTCACACCGAACGCTACAATAACGGCATCAAAGCGGTGGTCTTGAAAATTTAATTTTTCCGAATCTCCGGGATAAAAAGACACAAGATTTTCTAATCCTGTTTTTTTTATTTTCTTTTCTCCGATTTTAAGCATTTCGTGTGAAATGTCAATCCCAATTACCTCCTTTGGATTTAATTTAATCGACTCAATAGCAAAATCACCGGTTCCTGTGGCAACATCAAGAATGCTTTCAGGATTAAATTCTTTAAGGATTTTTATTGCTCTTTTTCTCCAATTCTTATCAATGCCTATTGAAAGTAAATGATTTAAAAAATCATACTTACCGGCAATATTGTCAAACATTGCTACAACCTGCTCTTTTTTCCCTGTATTAATATTTTTATATAGTGTTATCAAAATATTGAGTTTTCTTGTAGACACTATGTAAGTGAGTGAATAAATAAATAAAAACTTTACGGCTTCATCTCAATAAACTTATCTTCAAGTACAGGCAATAAACTTTGTCTTTGCCTGTTATAATGAAAATAATAATCAGGCAAAATATTTTCTGGAAGGTGCTTTTTTATGTATTCATTCATAATATAATCATAAATATAAGCTGCATATTCTTCACCTAAAAACTCTGCAAAATCATAGATATCATCAACTGTAAGCGTATCAATTGTATATTTATATTTAACCTCCCACGTAAAAGGCATTTGCCTGAAACTGCCCTCAATATCATCAAAGGTATAATCACTTGTAAATAAAATTTTACTTTCCTGATCTTGTGTATTCAACTCTGTTATTTCAAACCATGAATTAATATTTACAGCATTCAGGTCAAATTCCATATAATAAAGATCGCCATCATTAAAAAATTCTTCATCTCTCACAGGCATAATATATTCCTCAAGTTCTATCTGGGCAATATTTACAATAAATGACGGTGGTGAGATAAGCATAAAAGTATCAGTTTGGCTTTCAGTAAAGATTTTAAAGCCATATTGTTTCAAGCCACTTATCATATTATCTATGAATTTTTTCAAAATAATTGAATCTGATATATTCTGAATATAATGGCTGTTTGCAAATAAAGTGGAGTCTAATGTCCACTCATTAAGGCTATCGGCATTTTCAATTTCAAACTGCTTAAGGCTGTTCTTGTAAACATAATCCGGGATAAGGATAAGCATTGAACCGGGCTTGTTCAGTTCAATGTATTGTTTTGCAATTTTTCTTTCAATACTGCATGAAAACAACAAAAACGATGTGATAAAAAAAAATACTGGCAAATAATATTTACGTACTAACAGAATAAGTTTCGTAAAATTTATTCGTTTGGACATGATATTTGTTTCAGGTTTTAGGTTTCAGGTTGAAAAGAAAAAACTTATTTCTAAAAGTCAATGGTCATTTGTTGGTTCTTATCATGTTCCTCTTTTTCTTTTTCTTTTTCTTTTTGCTTTACCTTGATATTATTTTCACCTTCATTAACTTGGGTTTCAGCAATATTATTGTCTTTAACTTCATGATTTTCCTGTTGAGATGCTTCTTCTTTCTCATAAGGAACAGCATCTAATACAACAATCTTTTTTATTTCTTTATTTGAAATACGTTTACCTCTTGCCTTATAACTTTTTAGGGCAATAAAATCAGCTAATTGAATAATTTCATTTTTAACACTTCTTTTATCTGATTTTGCATCAAAAAGCACTTCTATCCTTGGTAAACTGTCAAGACTGATATTTATTAATAAAGCATCGGGATGTTCACCAATAAAATTAACTTTTTTACTTCCATTGCTTTGTTGGTCAATCTGAAATCTTTTAATATAATATTTTTTCTGATTTCCCTCAAGATAAACAACTGAAATTATTTTATCAGGATTGAACTTTTCAATTCTTATCATATCTTCATCAAAATGTGTTGATAAGTCGTAATTAACCAGTTTATAAGTTCCGTTCTGCATTATTGTAAGAATTTTATCATCACTTTTAAAAGCTCCGAGATATTCACCGCGTTGTTCGGTATTAAGGCGTTTTACAATATCGTCATACCAGATATCCCTTGCTCCAAGTGTAGAAACACCCTCTTCTCTCTGAATAATATTTTTAACTATATGACGAGTAAGAATATTTCCTTTTGAATTTCTTCCTTTTATAGTCAGGTCGCTAAAATCATATTCAAAAGCTAACTTTTTAAGTTTGGGTTTTGGTTTTAAATTAACTTTTACAATTTCTGCTTCACCATTAGGATTAGCAGTAAAATATAAAATTTTTGTACTTTCAGTACCCTTAGTCAGGCTATACTCTTTATCGCGAGTTATTCCTTTTACAGGAAATCGTTTTACCATAGTTTTTCCTCTTCTGCCATCGCGATATATCATATTATAAATTGTCCGGTCATCATTTTTCTTAAAAACATCAATATGAATAATCACTTTCCCAACAAATGTTTTTGTTGAAACTTTGGTCACCAAAAAAGTACCATCCGAACGAAACACGATAACATCATCAATATCAGAGCAATCACAAACATATTCATCTTTTTTAAGGGAAGTACCTGCAAAACCTTCTTCACGGTTAACATAAAGTTTTTGCGAAGCGGCTGCAACCATAGTTGCCTGTATAGTATCAAAATTTCGTATTTCGGTTTTTCTTTCCCTGCCTTTACCGTATTTCTTTTTTATTTGCCTATAAAAATTTATTGCATAATCAATCAGATGCTCAAGATGATTATTTACTTCATCAATCTCAAATTCAATACCTTTAATAATTTCATCGGCTTTGAATGAACTGTATTTTGATATTCTTTTGATTTTTATTTCAGTTAACCTGATAATATCCTCTTTAGTTATTTCCCTGAAGAATTTGCTTTTAAACGGCTTTAATCCCTTATCAATAGTCTTTAAAACCGATTCCCAAGTTTTACATTCTTCAATATTACGATATATTCTTTCTTCAATAAAAATCTTTTCCAGAGAGGAAAAGTGCCATTGTTCCTGAAGTTCATTTTTTCTGATCTCCAGTTCCATTTTAAGAAGCGACACAGTATTATTTACTGAAGTTCTTAGTATTTCTTTAACTCCGGCAAATTTAGGCTTATCCTTTTCAATTACACATGAATTAGGAGAAATTGAAATTTCACAATTAGTAAATGCATATAAAGCATCAATAGTTTGATCGGGAGAAACCCCGGGTGCAAGATGGATAATTATTTCAACATCTTCGGCTGTATTATCATCAATTTTTTTGATCTTTATCTTGCCCTTGTCATTAGCTGAAACAATTGAATCTATTAAATTAGTTGTATTTGTCCCGAAAGGAATTTCAGTAATAACCAATGTTTTTTTATCCTGTTGATTAATTTTTGCTCTTACTCTAACCTTTCCTCCCCTGATTCCATCGTTATACCTCGAAAAATCTGCCATACATCCGGTTTGAAAATCAGGATATATCTCAAAATCCTTTTCTTTTAAAACATTTATAGAAGCATCAATCAGTTCATTAAAATTATGAGGTAAAATTTTTGATGCCAGGCCAACTGCAATACCTTCCACACCCTGAGCAAGCAACAAAGGAAATTTAACAGGCAAGGAAACAGGTTCTTTATTTCTTCCGTCATAAGACAACTTCCATGAGGTTGTTTTGGGATTAAATAAAACATCAAGCGCAAATTTGGATAAACGAGCCTCAATATAACGTGGAGCTGCAGCTCCATCGCCGGTCAGGACATTTCCCCAGTTTCCTTGTGTATCGATCAGTAAGTCTTTTTGTCCTAATTGTACCAGTGCATCACCTATTGAAGCATCGCCATGCGGATGATATTTCATAGTATGACCAATAATGTTTGCAACCTTGTTATATCTTCCATCATCAAGCTCTTTCATTGCATGCAATATTCTCCGGTGAACGGGTTTTAAACCATCATAAATATCAGGAACCGCCCTTTCGAGAATCACATACGAAGCATAATCCAAAAACCAGCTTTTATACATCCCCGAAAGATGAATGGTTTTGTGCAACTCGCCGGAACTATTCTTGCTTTCCTCAAAATTTTGCTTCAGGTCTTTATTTTCTTCTTTTATATCCATTAATTTTTTAGTTTTCCTAATATCTTTTTCTTATTTCCAAATCCTTATAATTAACACTTCTGCTGCTAAAAAAATCATCGCTAAAATAATAAATAACTTCCAAAGTTGTATTCCTTTGTTCAAATCTATCAACGCCTGTGATAACGTCCTGTCGCCAACATCAAGAACCATAAATTTCTTTAAATTATTACTGCTGATAATATTATTTAAATCATCAATCTTATACGAGCCGAGATTTGATTCCCTGCGATCGTAATTAAATGAAATACCGATAATATTCTTTTCACCATTCATTAACATGTAGTTACCTGCTTGTTTAATCTGATCATACATGTTCAGGCGTAAGCTGTTATTAATATATTTTTGTCCTGGGATTATTTCAAAATCAGAATTCTCCATTATAATCTTATAAACATCATCCTTTTTAAGCTGCGCCTGATTAAGCTCAACATATTCATTACTTCCTATTGTATAAAATAATCTATTTCCAATATCGCTTAACAAAGCAATTTTATACATAACAGGTACAAATATTGCATGTTTTGTAAAATTACTAAAAGAGGTTTCAAAAGGCACAGCAAACAGATATAATTTCCCATATCCGGATGGTACAACACTTAAAAACTCATCTCCATTTTGAATTTTCAATAATGGTTCAATTTCAGACCGGCTTAAGCGGGTAAATTTAAAATGTTTTAAAACTACAGGCAAATCTATGATCCTGTTATCTTTCCTGTTAGTTGTGGGATCATCTTCAAAAACATCATTAAATATTTCGTTATTATAATTTATATAATCAACCTTGGTATTAAAAGTATCCAAACCTGAATACCAGGCAGCATTCATTGTTAATAAAAAGTTTTTATACGAATCAAAATCCATTTTTCCGGAAGGAAGAACAACCAGTGACCCACCATTTTCAACAAATCGTTTTAATTCCTGTCCCAAACCCGATGAAATCTCATCCAGCTTGTTGATAATTACCAATTTATAGTTTTTTAGCGATGAATAATCAAGATAAGTCCTGTGTGAATTATCAAATACAAAGGATGTATCCCCTCCGAAAAGTGCTTTCAGATAAATATTTTCTTCTGTGCCATTAATACATAAAACAGGTATTTTGTCAGATACAAAATATGAAAAATAAAAAATATCATCATAAACAACCGGATAATCGGTAATTTCAATAAAACCGTTTTTAATACCTGTTTCGTAATTAGTAAACCGCAGAATTATTTCCGTTTCAGAACCTGCTTTTACATCAACGCTTGCTATAGCTTTTTGATTGCCGTTTATCTTTAATTTTACAGGTATCTTTTCCATATCATTATCATAAGTATTTTTTATTCTAACGCTTAGTTTTTCATTTTGATTAATATGATGAACGGGCGATTCAAACCAGCAACTGTCAATATACAGATTACCGGTGTTATCGGGATAAACCGGAACAAAATAATTGATTATGGTGGTGTCCTCATCAATCCGGTCAATATCGGAAATACTTATCTGAAGATCAGATATAAGATAAGATATTTTATTTTCTGTTTGACAAGTAGAAAACCTATCGTTTTGACGTTTTACAACGTCTGAGATATTTTTTACCGAAGGTGAAACATGAATCTCATCAAGCATTTCAATCAATTCATCCCTGCTTACAAAACGCTGATGTCTGCCTTCAAAATCATTTGTAAGTATTTGAAAAATGTCGGAAGAATTATAAGCCTGTGCAATTTCGGCAGCTTTATTTTTCGCCTCGTCAATCAAAAATCCATCAGTTGACCTTGCTTCCATGCTAAAAGAATTATCAATATAAATACTTACTGCACTTTTTTCATCCTGACTAATAATATTTTTTGATAATGGAACATAAGGTTGGGCAAATGCCAGAACAAGGCAAATAATGGCAAGTATCCGCAAAATAAGAATAATCAAATGCTTCAGTTGGGATTTCTTTTTGGTTTCCTGCTTTAATTCCCTAAGAAATTTAACATTTGTAAAATAAACCTTTTTAAACTTTCTGAAATTAAATAAATGAATAATCACCGGAATAGACACCGCAAAAAGTCCGAATAAAAAATAAGGATTTACAAATTCCATAATAAATACTACTCTAAATTTTTATTCTATTATCCTGTAAAACTTTGTTTTTTTGCAAAGTATTTGTTTTTTGATTATCAGTCCCCAGTCCTCCCCCGAAAGCTTTCGGGGTCAGTCCTCAGTCTTCAGTCCCCAGTCTTCAGTCTATTAATCGCTGACTGCCGATTGCCGACTGCCGACTGCTGTCTGCCGACTGCTTTCACTTAAGCTAATTTGTTTGTATCTTCGCTACGCTAAGTTTTAACCAATTCCAGCTATAATAAGCTATAGAAAAGCAAAATTAATTATTAATATTTTTCCTGCATGTTTAAGTTATTAACATTACACATATTCTAATTATTGTTTAAGAGTTATTTTAACAGGAAAAAAAGCGGACCGGTTACACTACCGGCTTACATTTCTTCGCTGGTTACCCATACGGGCCCATGCGGGCTAATGAAACGAAGTAAATCCGTACAACTAAAAGGAGCCCGTATGGATGGACTTCGTGTCGCTGGTGGATAATGTGATTGCCGACTACTGACTGCCGACTGCTGACTGCTGACTGCCGACTACTGACTGCCGACTACTGGTTGCTGGTAAAAGGTAAAGCTTTATAAAATCTGTTTTTAAAATTTTTCAACATTATTAAATTGCTTTACTTTTTTCCTTATTGTTAGCACACAATGTCTTAACCTGATCTATTCATAAACTTTTGTTATATCAACGCTGTCAGGTCTTTTCCCGAAGGGATGCGTATGTACAGACTCTGACAGATTTTTTGAAACCTGACAGCGTTTGCAGAACCTGTCAGCGTTTAATAATAACCCGTGAATTATTCAGGTTAAATTTATTAGTTAAAATTTCAATAAATAACTAAAAATAAAATTTTACAATTGATTAGTGAAATACCCAAAAATGATAAAAAATGAAATTAACAGTCCTTGTTGATAATAATACTCTGATTGACCGGTATTTCTATGGCGAACCAGGAGTATCTTATTTTATTGAAGATGAAGGTAATAAAATTTTATTCGACCTAGGATATTCTGATGTATTTATTAAAAATGCACAAAAGCTAAATATTGATCTATTAAATTTAGATTTTGTGGTTCTTTCTCATGGACACCTCGATCATACCTGGGGTTTAGATCCTCTGATCAGACTCTATACAGAAGCAATAATAGAAAACTTAAATCACAAGAATCCCATCATCATAGCTCATCCTTTAACATTTTATTCTAAAAAAAGTAATAAATCTTAGAGAAGTGGGTGTTGGATTAAAACTTGAGTATAACTAATTATATGCTTGCTTTTCAGCTATTAATTTACTATATTTGCATAAATCAATAATAATAATTTAAAATGGAAAATCTTAATAAAGAAGAAATACTTAAAATAATCCTGAACCATTTGACAAAAGAGCAAAAAGATCAATCAATTATTTATTTGAATTATGAACCATACAAAAATGGAGATATTATCAATATTGGCAGAAAGAGTATTGAAGTAAAAAAACCCAGCTATTTGGCATTTATAGATCTCCAACCTCGCCTAAACTGGGGGCATTCATGCATATATATTCTGATTGATTCCAAGACATTTGAAACCGAACTGTTTCATGAACAGTTTCCTGTTTTTTATGAAGATTATCCGGATAGCTACAGAGTGCTCTTAAGATATGGATCAAAACCTTCTGATGACAGGCATTTTAATGTTTATGATTAGTGAGCTTAACATTCGCTAAAAATACTTTCTACGAAAATATTTTCTACGAATAATTCCTTTTATATAAAATCCGATTTATTATATTATTATTTAGATTGATTTTAAATTCAATTTTTTTCTTCTTACGGGGTTACCTTTTATCAATTTTCGGAACTAATAATAGTAAACTAATACTGAATTTATTAAAAATAAAAGTGTATTAATATTTAAATAAACTTAAAACAGGAGGTAATAATGAAAATTAAAAATGAAATTAAAAGTAAAATTAAGAATGAAGTTCTTAGTGGACTGAGAAGGATGAACTGTCAGAAAGCATTCAATATTTATTTAAAGAATGATATAATTGATACCGGAGTTAAAATGAATGCAGGTTTACAAGAAATTGACATCCCCAAAAAAACTGCCTTTGTTCTTATTGATGAGGCTCCAACTCTAAACTGGGCACATCCCTGTGAACATATTTTATGTGATTCTGAAACCGGAGAAATATATAATAGAATAAAAGCATGCTTCCCTCCGGCAGAATTTATAAGAAATCCGGAAAATTTTGAAGATATTCACACTCCTGTCAAAAGAGAAAATGTGTTAAAAGGCAGGAAACTTTCTACTTCACCTATTCCGGCAATAACAAATGCATTAAATAATGCCAGGGGAGACAGGTATGCTATATTTTTTTCCGGTGAGTCAAACAACAGACATGTTAATGACATGGAATTTCTTTACCGGACCCTTATTGATATTTACGGCTTTGATGCCAATAAGATCACAGTTTTAAATCATGATGGCACACTAAACTATAATGGTGGCCCAAAACCGGTCAATAATTGGCCTGGAGATAATACGGCTTACCAGATGCCTGTTGATGATGAAGGAACAGGTGTTGCTCTTGAAAATGCCATAGATGATCTGAAAACAAAATTAAAAAAAGATGATTTTCTGTTTATACATACAAATAATCATGGATATGGCCCACCAAGTCCATTATACCCGATAAGTGGTTTATGTGCCTATAATAACATAGAATGGGATGAATATTCTTCCACTGATTTTGGGAATAAACTTGCTGAGTTACCTGGATTTGCTGTTTTAATGGTGATGATGGAACAATGTCATTCCGGAGGATTTGAAAATGCAGTAATTAATAACAGCACTGCAAAATGGACTCATTTTTCAGCAGCATGCGAAGAAGATAGAAATTCTAACGGAGGGGCAGATTTTGACCCGTTTGCATTGGATTGGATTGCTGCAGTAACTGGTCAATATGCAGATGGTGGCGCTCTTTCACAGGTGGTTGACACAAATACTGACGGAAGGATCTCTGCAGCTGAAGCACATACTTACGCTGATGATGTTGTAGTTCTGCATTGGGGTTATTCGGATACACCGGTAGAAGCTGAATCACCTGCAGGGGCAGGAGATAATATTTTTCTTGGTTATCCTGCTCATGACTTATATTTACGAGATAATCTTGAAGATCATGGCCGCGAACCTCTTATTGACGGTGGTATTTCATGCAGCCCTGATGTAATAATTTTTAATCAGGAATTACTCGATCCCGAAGCTATTTTGGGAACTACTTTAGCACTTAGCCAGGCAAATCTTGGTGAACAGGTGGAATTCGGACAAAACAATTACATCTATCTCAGAGTTCATAACAGAGGAAATAATGCTACCGGAGGAACAGCCACCGTATATTGGTCACACCCTTCAACTTTTCCAACTCCGGCTTCATGGAATCTTGTTGATCAAATAACTATTCCATCTGTTCCTTCAAATAGTGTTAAAGTTGTTGGTCCTGTGGTTTGGCCTTCAGATGATATTCCTGCTCAGGGACATTATTGTTTTATTGCATTGGTAAACAGTGGTAATGATCCTGCACCAGACCCTGCCACTATTCTTTCGATGAATGATTTTTACAACTTCATTAGGGAAAATAATAATGCAACATGGAAAAACTTTGATGTAATAGATATGTTTGCAGGCTCAGTTAACAGTCTTAATTTCCATATACAAGGATGGTCAGGTAATAATATTTATTCAGACCTTCAAATTGATCTGAGTTCTTTACCAACAGGTATGGAAGTGAATTTGAAGATATTAAAAAGATTGTGTATTGAGGCTTCAACTGATGGTTTATCAAAAATTAACGAATCAACACTTTACAATGAATATTATGTCTTATCCGGGAAAAAATCTTATTTGCGTAATATCAAATTAAAATCAAATGATAATTGTATTGCCAAACTGGAATTTATCTTGCCTGATTCAATACCGGACGGAGGATATGAGATATCAGTAGCACAATTAGTTGATAACCTCGAAATGGGTCGTGTTACTCAATTACTTGCTGTGGGAGAGCATCCATTTATAGCAAATAAAAACACAAAAGAACTGCATAACAATAATTGCAAATGGGTAAAAAAGATGAATAACAAAAATAAAATTGCCTACAAAGAAATCCCACGTGCCATTAAACATAATTATAATGGCTGCAGGTATTGTTTACCGGATTATGATACGGATTAATATTTGTTTTTCTAAAAAATATTATTCAAAATTATCTTTTTGTAACTTTGCCCGGAATTTTTATCAATAAAAAATGAAAGTTTCGGGCTTTACAATTATCAGAAACGGAATTAAATTTGATTTTCCCATTGTTGAGGCAATAAGATCCATTCTTCCGGTTTGCGATGAAGTAATTGTGACAGTAGGTAATTCAGAGGATGATACACTGGGATTAATTAAAAGTATAGATTCAGAAAAAATCAGGATTATTGAAACCATCTGGGATGATTCTTTAAGAGAAGGAGGAAAAGTGCTGGCTGTTGAAACCGATAAAGCATTTGATGCCATTTCTCCTGACAGTGATTGGGCATTCTATATCCAGGCTGATGAGATAATGTCGGAAAAAGATATGCCGGCAATAAAGGAAGCAATGTTAAAATGGAAAGATAATCCAAAAGTTGAGGGCTTACTTTTTAAACATATTAATTTTTACGGTTCGTATGATTATATTGCCGATTCAAGAAAATGGTTATATAATCAAATTCGTGTTATCAGAAACGATAAACAAATCCATTCATGGAAAGATGCGATGAGTTTCAGAAAAAATAATAAACTCTTAAAAGTTAAACCTGTAAATGCAACAATCTATCACTATGGATGGGTAAAACATCCGAAAGCACAGCAAGCAAAACGTGAAGCTTTTGAAAAACTTTGGCATAACGATGATTATGTTGAAAAATATATTGCTCAAACAAATAAATTTGATTATTCAAAAATTGATACACTTACCAGATTTGAAGGTGAACATCCCGAGGTTATGAAAGAAAGGATCAGCAAACAAAACTGGACTTTCGACTTTGATCCGACCCAAGGAATAAAACTCTCGCCCAGACTAAAATTCCTTAATTATATGGAAAAAGCAACCGGTTTGGAAATCGGACGACATAAAAATTATAAGAAGGTATAAATTGGAAATTGGAAATTAGAAATTAGAAATTCTGAAATCTAAAATCTTAAATTTTAAATCTTAATTCTAAAATCTCAAATCTCAATTCTCAATTTCTATCAGTATAATAAGATTCCTCTGAAATTATTTCACCAAATTCATAAGTGATCACTTTTTGCAACTTTCCGTCATCATACCACCAACGCTCTTTGCCATCTTTTAAATTATTAATATAATTAATTTCTCTTTTAAGTTGCCCGTTAGAGTACCAGGCTTTTTGTTTGCCTGTTCCTTTATGAAAATTTGCAGAACCTACAACTTTACCATTGAAATCATAATAATACCATAATCCGTCAAACTTGCCCTTATAATACGAACCTTCAATTTGAAGTTCACCAATGGGATGCCATTTTTTATAACTGCCATGTAAAGTATCATTAACATAGTTTTCCTCTGATATTTTTTTTCCTGACACATTCCATTCTATAGAAGTTCCGTTTAGCATATTGTTTAAGTAATTAGCCTCGGATTGTTTAACTCCGTTATCATACCACCTGATAGTCAAACCATTTAAAATATTATCTTTATAATTTGATTCCAATTGTTTTTTCCCGTTTTCATACCACCAAACAGCAATACCATCAATTTTTCCTTTTTTGTATAGTATTTCCGATTTTTTATTTCCGTTTTCCCAATAATTTATCTTTTTCTTATTACAACTGCTAATAAGTATAATTAACGGGATAGAAATAAAAATAACTAAATGTATTTTTCCGGTCATTTCTTGAAAGATTTTAATTAGTGCCTGTCTTTAAAGTCAAAGATTTACATAAAATGAAGCACCAAATAACAAATAACAAATAACAAATAAATTACAAATATCAATGATCAAATGTTCAAAACAGCTTTGAATATTGAGATTTTGGTCATTGAGATTTATCCATCCATACGGACTTGCTTTGCTTCGTACGGACAAGTTTTGTATTTTGGTGCTTGTCATTTGTGATTTTTAATATTTATTTAAACTTTCGGAATTTATAGACGGACACTAATTGAATGCTGGATTTGGGAGTTTCTTTAGTTTATAATCCTCATATTTATAAATATTCCAATAAGTATTTCCATATCCATTGTTAGGTGAATTTCTTTCAAAATTTAATTTAGTATGTAATAAACCCGGATAAAAATATGGCAGGCAATTATCAAAATCTTTTCCAAATTTCATTAATGCACTTAAAAAATAAAATGCGATATCAAATCCCTCAAAAGCATATTGCTGTGGTTCTGTTCGATATTTTGAACGAAATCCCAAAACAAAGTTTTTGGTATTATCTTCATTATAATTGATGTAAGTTGGAGAAAACACATGTAGTTTTAAATTTATAAATAGCCCGGCTTCAATATCATTGAATTTATTCCACACAGGCAAACCAATTACTTTAATATCAAAAGTATCTCTCAGTACTTTTAACTTTGTAAGGAAATCCAAAACAAATACTTTATCATTTGTAAAAGTTAAAATTATATTTTCACGGGCAACCGAAGCATTATTAATAACACCATATATGCTGTCGCGATCATAAATTACTTCGGTAATATAATTCCTGAACCTTGTACTATCGTCTAATAAATTTTCCAGTTGATCCCTAAAAATTACATTTTCTTCAACCTGAACATTTTCCATTAATTCACCTACAACCAAAGCAGTATCATTTTCCGAACATTCTATTAAAATATTATAAAGTAAAACATTAGGTATTAATACGCTTTCGTTCATTACATTTTTTAACGCTTTTTCAAAACGGTTAATTTCCTTAGTTCCACGGTATTTATTATGGCGGGCAAAAATAATTTTTGCATCAGGATAATATTCTTTTATAAATTCTGCTACCTGTTCTGCTTGAGCATTTAGTGAAGGATTAACTTTATAAACATGAGGATTGTTATACAAAATTTCATTTCTGCCTGATAAGGGATTTACAATTTTTATATTAAAAATTTTAGCAAAATTTGATGTCAAAGCAAAACTCTTACTGTATAAAGGGCCGATAATCAGGTCAATAGTGCTTAATTCGGGTTGTTGCAGAACTTTAATAGTTTTTGTAATATTTTGATCTACATCATAAACAAACAAGCGTAATTTTAATCCTGATTTTTTTAATGAATCAACCGCCAACATAAACCCTTCATAAAACTGTATAAAATTAAATGGTTTTGCTGATAAGATATAATCAATTTCAAAAGGTTCTTCAATAATCAGACTATCAGCTTCTTCAAGATAAAACGGAAGCATAAGGGCAACATTATAGGTTTTTTCAATATTTTTAAATGCTTGGTTACACCTTATACTATCTATATTCAGCAGTTTTTCTTTTTTTATAAAATCTCCGGGTAAAGTATCGGATAAGGCTTCAGAATCCAAAATAATTTCTTCAACAGGAATTTTTAATATCTGCCCTTTTCTTAATTTATAATCAACGAGAGGATTTATTTCAAGTATTTCCATTACATCCATATCATACTTTTTTGCAATCCGTTTTACATTTGATCTTTTTTGAATCGTATGATTGATGAAACCCTTATCGGATTTTTTTTTCGGAATTTTTATAATCTGTCCGATCTTCAGTTTTTCAGACAAACCCGGATTAATAATTTTCAAACTGTCTATACTGATTTTATATGATAAGGCAATCCTGTATAGATTTTCTCCCTTTTTTACAATATGATTTATATACTCATCATCACTGATATCCTGAGGTTTTTGATCAGTTACAGGAGGTTTTTGATGTTTTATTTTAGGTTTCTCGTAAGTTTTTACCGGTTTGGATTCCTTAATAACCACTGGAATTTTTACATATTCACCTTCTTTCATCGGCTCAACAACATCAGGATTAGCCATTTTTAAATTATTAACTGATACCATATATATATCAGCAACATCTTTAAATCTTTCACCTCGCCTTGCTACATGATAAAAAAATTCAAAATCTTTCCTGCTTAATGTTTTTGATATTTCCGATTCACGGCTAACCAAAGGTATCTTTAAAATCTGATTAATTATTATTCCTGATTTTGCACCTGGGTTTTCATAAATAATATCGTCAATGGGAACATTGTAAACTTTTGAAATAGAATATAATGTTTGCCCTTTTTCTACCTTGTGCATATAATAATCTTTTCCATTAATGCTTTTAACAACAGTGGTTTTTGTAACCGGAACATTTTCCTGGGCATAAATCAGGTTTCCGATAAAAAAGCTAAAAACAATTAACAGAACAATATTTTTTCTCACTTTATATTATTTTTTTTGAATTAAAAAAAATCAGCAACTAATCAGCTAAATAATCAATTTCTATTTTGTGGCTTTAAGGGTAAATTGTTAAATGGTATAGGGGGAAGCTAAAGTGAAAAGGCTAAAGGCTAAAGTGAAAAGGCTAAACCCCTATTTCCCTTATTCCCCTTATTTCCCTATTTCCATTACTCCATTACTCCATTACTCCATTACTCCATTACTCCATTATTCCCATTCAATAGTAGCAGGTGGTTTTGAGCTTATATCATAAACTACTCTGTTCACACCTTTCACTTTATTAATAATATCACTTGAAATCCTAGCCAGAAAGTCATAAGGAAGGTGCGACCAGTCGGCAGTCATACCATCAGTTGAACCTACCGCCCTCAAAGCTACAACATTTTCATAAGTTCTTTCATCACCCATCACACCTACTGACTGAACAGGCAGTAAGATTGCAGCTGCCTGCCATACTTTATCATATAAGCCATATTTTTTCAGACCTTCAATATATAAAAAATCCACATCCTGCAAGATACGAACTTTCTCTCTGGTTACTTCACCTAAAACCCTTATTCCCATACCGGGACCCGGAAAAGGATGCCTGCCAATTATTTCTGGCGGCATAGCAAGTGCTTTTCCTATTCTTCTAACTTCATCCTTAAATAAAGAATTTAATGGCTCAATAACTTTAAGAATCATAAAATCGGGTAACCCACCTACATTGTGATGGGATTTTATTGTTGCAGATGGTCCGTTAACCGAAATCGATTCAATAACATCCGGATAAATCGTTCCCTGTGCCAGCCACTCAACATCTTCAATCTTATGAGCTTCTTCATCAAAAACTTCAATAAATGTATTACCAATAACTTTTCTTTTTTTCTCAGGCTCGGAAATCCCTTTCAAAGCATCCAGAAAACGATCTTTTGCATTAACACCTTTTACATTCAGACCCACATTTTTATATTGATCCAAAACGCTTTCAAACTCAAATTTCCTTAATAAGCCGTTATCAATAAAAATGCAAAACAAATTATCTTCAATAGCTTCATATAACAGCATTGCTGCAACCGACGAATCAACACCACCTGATAAACCTAAAACAACTTTATCATTTCCAATTTTTTTCTTCAAATTATCTATTGTTGATTTAATAAACGAATCGGGTGTCCATGATTGAGAACAGCCGCAAATATCAACAATAAAATTTTTTAGTAAAACACTTCCTTCTGGTGTATGATAAACCTCCGGGTGAAACTGGATACCAAAAGTTTTTTCATTTTTAATCTGATATCCTGCAATTTTAACATCAGTTGTGCTGGTTATGATTTCGTAATTTTCAGGAATACTTAGAATAGTGTCACCATGCGACATCCAAACCTGACTATCATTTGAAATTCCTTTAAGCAAAGGACTTTTACGATCAATATATAAAAGATTGGCCCTTCCGTATTCCCTGTTTTTTGACTTCCGAACTTCTCCTCCATCCACATGAGCCATATATTGAGCACCATAACAAACTCCGAGAACAGGTATTTTTGATTTAATCAATTCAAGTCCGGGTTTTGGAGAATCTATATCCATAATTGAATATGGACTTCCGGAAAATATCACACCCTTGACATTTGAAGTAATTACAGGAATCTTATTAAAAGGATGTATCTCGCAATAAACATTTAGTTCCCTCACTCTGCGAGCTATCAATTGTGTGTATTGTGAACCGAAATCCAGGATTATTATTGTTTCTTCCATTGAGATATTACTCTTTAAATTAAATATTTTTTTACAGCCTTATATTCCATTAGCAATTAAACTTACAAATTTAGAATTAAGAATTCAGAACTCAAAATTTAATTATTATTTTCCCCTGAAAATATTAATTTAGCAGTCGGAAAAATATAATTGTGTATTATTTAGTCTGTATCTATAAAGTCAAACAAATTTTGAAATAAAGCACCAAATAACAAATTTTAAATAACAAATAAATTGTGAATAAAAAAAGAAAAGCTATAAAAAAAAAAACAGGCATAATAAAAAAGATATTGCTAATCCTTTTATCAATAATTATACTATTGATCATTGCCGGTCTCATCAGTTTTTATTCATGGAAAAGCAACTTGATCAGCAGTCTGGAACACGGGAGTCAAATTATTCAAACTTCAGTTGGTCCGGTTGAGTATGCCAAAATGGGCAAAGGACCTGTGATATTGATTTCGCATGGAGGGGCTACAGGCTATGATAATATTTACATGTATAAAGATCTAGTGGATGAAGGATTTACATTGCTTTGTCCGTCTCGTCCGGGATACCTTCGCACACCATTAGATGTAGGGCCTGCTTTTGAAGAGCAGGCAGACATGATGGCTGCTTTGCTGGATGCTCTTAAAATAAAAGAAAAAGTATTTATGCTTGGAATATCTCTTGGCGGTCCCACTGCACTACAGTTTGCACTCCGACATCCCGGCCGCTGCAAAGGATTGATAATGCAGGATGCTGTAAGTAAAAAATATCTCCCAAGTCAGAAAGCCAAAGACTCCTTTTTGGGAAAATTGTTCTTATCAAAATTTGGTAGTGATCTGTCTGGATGGATACAATACCTGGCAGTAAAATATACTCCGGTATCATTGTTTGATGAATATCTTCAGCTTGAAACTTTTTACGATAAAAATAAAACAAAGCAACTTGCCGAAGAAATCATGAAAGATCCTAAAGAGGTTGAAAAATTAGAAGCATTAATTAATATGATTTCTCCAATGAGCAAACGAAAAACCGGATTAAACAGTGAAATTGAATATGCAGCAAAAATCCCGAGATACCCCCTTGAAAAAATAAAAGTTCCCACGCTTGTCACACAAAGTAAAGTTGACAGGGATGTGGAATTTGATAATGGTGAATTCGTTGCTAAAACCGTCCCAAATGCCGAATTTTATACATTTGATGGCTTAGGACATCTATTCTGGTTCGGAAATGAATGGCAAACAATTTATTCCAAGATGGTCTCATTTCTAAAAAAACATTCAAAACCCGTAACTGTTTTCAAAAACAAATTTTTATTTGAAACAACATGGGTAAGTAATATGGACGGCGCCATGCTGACAATAAACTCCAACGGAACATTTACTATTGACTATCCTTCAGTTGAATCTGCAGCAAGCACCCAAGGCACTTATAAAATTGAAGGAAATAAAATTATTTTTCTTTATAAACCCGATTCAGATGTATGTAGTGGAATTGAAGGAACTTACCGCATAAATTTAAAAGATAATGTTCTTGAATTTTCATTAATTTCCGATAAATGCAAATCGAGAAAAAAACATTTTAAAGAAGGGTGGTTTAAGTTATAAATTGGAAATTGGAAATTTTGCATTTTGTTTTAAAGCTGGTTAGCGGTTCTGAATCTCATACTTGCTTACACAATTTTTACTTTAATAATCCAAAACCGCCTTATAAACCGACAAATTACCTCTTTCATCTTTCACCTCAAGTTTAAAAAGGTTAGTTCCCTTTTTTATCCTGTCATCAATAAAATATGTAAGAAGGTCGTTTTTAGCATCATACTCCATTAAAATCCATTTGTCGTTCATTGTGCCACGATAAAATTTTATTCCTGAAAGATCATCAATAATCTTTATCTTAATAGTTTTATAATTGTAAATTTTCTTTTTATTATGAATATTTACTGGTTTTATTTCAGGAGCAATTGTGTCAACAACAACAGTATATCTTCCAAATTCCCTGACTTTAGCTGTTATGAAACCGTTCTTCCATTTTCCGCCTCTTGTCCTTAGGTCGTCATTTTTATTCAGTCTTACAATTATAGCTTTTTCCCTTAGGAATTCCGGTAAAGAATCCGTTTTTATGGATAATTTAAATCTTTTATGTACAGGAGTATATTCATTATGAAGATGATAAACTTTTGAAAAACCTTCTTCTATTGATTCGGATTCAGAATAAATAAAATTAAAAGAATCGTAAAAACTATTTTCAGGAAAGTAAATTTTAATTTTTTCATTTTCAAAACTGTTTGCAGTATCATATAAAAATCTATTCTCTGAAACATAAGTTGAATCATGTATTACAGTATCACTATTTTCACATAAATGACTTTTAATTGTAAAAAGCAGCTTTGAAGTATTTTTTTTAACATCTTTAACAATATAAGTAATATTATGATATGATGTATCTGAAAAAGTGACCCAGCCACGATTGATAATACTATCATAAATACTTAATTTATTATTCGGGTCAATATAATTCTTCTGAATTCGTCTTTTATTCTGCTTAAACTCCTTGTAATCAATAAAACTATTAATATAACGCGACTCATTAAATGAAAATTTTTCCAAGCTGTGCGAATAATACAAAACCGAATCCACATAAAGTTCAATTGAATACACGCCGTTCTTATTATTCACATCATTAAGCAAATCATAAGTTTGAATGCCAAATCCGATCTTCCCCGAAATGTCAAGTGTATCATAATTTTCTATACGGTGTAATTGTCCCCAACCAACAACTTTATATTGAACTGGGGAGCTACTACTGTCAACCCGGCTATTACTATCAAAAGGATAAACTTTCAGGGTTCTGATCTTGGGTTTAACATAATCCTTCACATCAATACCAAATAACAACGGATTTATTGGAATTTCGGTTTTTGTTTCTCTAATTTCAAAATGCAAATGAGGCCCATTTGAACTTCCCGAATTTCCTGATAAAGCTATTATCTCTCCTTTTGTAACAGGAAACCCATTTTTTTTAGGGAAAATCTGAATAGCAAACAACTCACATTCATATTGTTTTGCTCTGACAAATTTTTCAATTTTTTTGTTATACTTTTTCAGATGGGCATAAACCGAAACATACCCGTTTGGATGAATAATATAAATAGCTTTTCCAAATCCTGACGGAGAAACTTTGATCCTTGAAACATAACCATCGGCAATTGCATAAATAAATTTTCCCTGCTTTCCGTTGGTTTTAATATCAATTCCCGAATGAAAATGGTCTGTTCTTAATTCGCCAAAAGTTCCCGACAATTTGACAGGAAAATCAACAGGTGAACGGAAATAATATTGAGGATATTTATTCTGGCTTTCTGCTAAATTGCTAAATAAATAAAATATTGAAAAAAAAATTATTTTTATTAATTCTGTATTATTCATTAAGGTTTTTTTTGCAAAAATAAATTTTATTAACTTTACCGAAAAATAAAATTGCTAAAATGAATATTTTTGATAAAATTTTAAACCGTCATCATAGAAGAAAAACAAAATCAAAATTTACTGTACAAGATTTATACGAAAAAGAAAAAACAAATGAACCTGTTAAAAAAATAAAAAAAAGAAGAAGAAAAAAGCATAAAAAAACAAAAAATCCATTTGACTTGTTTTTGCGTAAATGGTCACAAAGAAAACAAGAGCGTATCGAAAAGAAGAGGAAAGAAAAGGCAAGAAAAAGAATAAGGGCAAAACACAGGCGTGAACGTTTAGACAGGGATAAAAGAAAAGAACTTGAAAATATAAAGTTAATAAAATCTGAAACAAAAAAAAGAAAAAAGAAAAGCCGGGTTCCTCATACAAGTGAACGGCTTGAAAATCTCAAAGAAAAATATAAGTTGTTTGCAATTGTTTTAGAAATTATTCAAAAAAACGTACTAAAAAAGAACTATCATTATATTTTCAATTCAACTTTAATTTTTATTATTTCTTATATTATAGTTTACTTCATTTACCAGCTTACAGTAATTTTAAGTGCGTCTCTTTTTAATATTGATTCCATTTTATACTATTTTACTCTTGATTTTGATGATCTTTCTCCACTGTGGTCACGTTTAAATATTATTTTTATCACTTTTTCCGGTCCATTTATTTCTTTGGTAATCGGACTGTTCCTTTTTAATTATCTTTTTAAATTAAAAAGATTTAAGAGCTTACAAAAACTTTTTATTTTGTGGATATCGCTACATGCTTTCAATCATTTTGCAGGTGCATTAATTCTCGGAATTGTCACAACAGATGGTTTTGGTTATGTTGTTGAATGGCTGTATTTAGGAATAGTTTTTAAATTTATTTTAATATTTATTGCATTCTTTATTTTAATAATAATAGGTTATCAATCAACTTCAAAATTTTTAAGCACCTCTAA
This sequence comes from Bacteroidota bacterium, assembly GCA_030622635.1. Taxonomy (GTDB): domain Bacteria; phylum Bacteroidota; class Bacteroidia; order Bacteroidales; family JADFUO01; genus JADFUO01. The sequence goes on along the minus strand of JAUXFX010000003.1, from coordinate 17,281 downwards.
TTCTCTTGAACGTGTAAAAGTGGGTGTAAGAAATACTTTTCTTTTTAACCAGGCTTTTCTTCCATGGTTACTTGGAAGCTTAATATTAATAATTATCAGAATTCCGAATAATTTTAATTATCCTTACGAAACTCTTATGTTTTTCTCTCTTGCCTTTGTGGTAATTCCGGTATTTTTTAATGATATGGCAAAACCCTATAAAATATACAAAAAAATCCGAAGAAAGTATAGCTTGAATATTGGATATATTATTTTGTTTCTTTTGTTGCTCACAGCTTTTCGGATAGGTTTAGATAACGGGCTTCATTTTATAATAACGATTGATTTTTCATTTAATGTTGTTCCATTATGAAAAGATATATAATTCCGGCTTCTGTTTTAATAATGCTGTTGAAGAAAGTACCGACGATGTTACTGCCTTAATGTACAGAGATGCTGTGCTTTATAAAAAGTGATTCTGGATTCTGGATTCTGGTTAAAAGATTATGACATCCGGTATCGAGCATCAAGTATCTGTTTAAAAAAAGTAATACTTGCAATTTCCCTAAAAAATAAGTATCTTTGTAATTAATATTATTAACCTTTTATTTCTATTTACAATGAAACCAAAACATTTATCTGTCATTTTGTTTTTTCTTTTCCTGCTGACTTTCTGGAGAAGTTCACATGCCCAGTTAATTTTCAAATTAAATTCAGATGTAAAAAATCCCATAAAAGTTAAAAGCCCAAATAAAGATAATTATTTATTCCCATGGACAGGAGGTTTTAACTCATGCCAGTTTGCTGAAATTGATATGAACATGGATGGAATAAAGGATTTGTTTGTTTTTGACAGGAACGGAAACAGGATTATGACTTTTATAAATAACGGAACACCAAATTGTATTGATTATTCTTATGCTCCTGAATATCAGTTTTTATTTCCTGAGCTTTTTGACTGGGCAATCCTTGTAGATTATGATTTAGATGGAAAAGAGGATATTTTCACTTATTCGGTTGGATGGGCAAGTATGAAGGTTTATAAAAATATCTCGGATACGGATTTAAAATTTGATTTAATAATTTCTCCTTATCTTACATCATTTCAGAGTGGTGGTTATGTGAATATATTTGTTACTTACGCCGATTATCCTGCAATTACTGATTTGGATAATGACGGTGATCTGGATATTCTTACTTTCTGGGGGCTGGGCTCATTTGTTGAAATGCACAAAAACATGTCAATGGAAAAATACGGAACAGCCGATTCGCTGGATTTTATTAAAACCGAATATTGCTGGGGGAGGTTTGCAGAGAATGAAGAATCTAACGTGGTATATCTTGACACATGTTTTTATAAAAATTGTGGTTTTGATAAAACCGCTGATAATAAAATTAATGAGATAAAAAGGGATTGGGATAAAGGGCAAAGACACACCGGTTCAACTTTTCTCGTTATTGATCTGGATGGTGATAATGATAAAGACCTTGTACTTGGTGATGTTGATTATCCTAATTTAATTGAACTGATCAATGGCGGAACTCCCGATGAAGCCTTTATGATAAGTCAGGATACTTCATTTCCGTCAAATTCGTTGCCTGTCAGGCAGTTTTCTATGCCCTTGGCAAATTATTTTGATGTTGATAATGATGGCTTAAAGGATTTGATAGTTTCACCTTTTGACCCAAGTATTATTACATCAAGAAATTACAAAAGTGTGTGGATTTATAAAAATTCCGGACAGAATAATGCGCCCGTGTTTACTTTCCAGACAAATAAATTTTTACAGGATGAAACAATAGATGTGGGTTCCGGAGCATATCCTGTCTTGTTTGATTATAATTATGATGGTTTGCCGGATTTATTTATCGGGAATTTCGGTTATTATCAATCATCATATTACGACGATTGGTTGATATTACATTCAAATTATATTTCAAAAATTGCACTTTTTGAGAATGTCGGAACTGATACTGTTCCTGCTTTTGAACTAATTACACGTGATTTTGCAAATATATCTTCACTTGATTTGGATGGCATTTTCCCGACTTTTGGTGATATTGATGGCGATGACGATAAAGATATGTTAATTGGTAATGCTGATGGAACAATTATTTATTTTGAAAATATAGCCGGTTCAGGCAATCCTGCTGAATATGAATTATCTGAATTGAATTATCAGGAAATTGATGTTGGCGAATACAGCACTCCACAGCTAATTGATATAAATGAAGATGATTTGATTGACATTGTAATCGGCGAAAAAAAAGGAAACCTGAATTATTATAAAAACACAGGAACATCATCCAACCCTATATTTACTCTTGAAACCGACAGTCTTGGAAAAGTTAATGTTACGGATTACAATTTTTCATACTCTGGTTATAGTGTTCCGTGTTTTTTCAGGGATAATCAGAATAAGATGAAACTGCTTGTCGGTTCCGAACAGGGAAAAATATTTTATTTTAAAGATATTGAAGATAATCTAACGGGTGCTTTTACCGAATCCGATTCATTGTATATTTTAATAGATTCTATTCCTTTTGAAATCTCAACAGGAATTAGAACCGGTGCTGCAATTGCCGATTTAAATAATGACGGATATTTTGACTTACTTGTTGGTAATTATTCAGGTGGTTTAAAATATTTTGCAGGTGTTGAAAATCCAAATGTCAGTCCGGGAATAATTGAAAATACAACAAACAAAATAAAAATTAATCTGTTCCCTAATCCTGTTAAAGAAATTTTAAATATCTCATTTCCCAATCGTCTGAAGAACATAGAAATTTATATCTTTAATTCGCTGGGAATACCTGTTAAATCAGAAGTTTTCAGTTCAGCAGAAAAATTAAGGATAGATATTTCAAATCTAAGCAATGGTGTTTATTATTGTAAAATAATTGCTGATTCTGAAAACCCAAATAGAAAGTTTATTGTGAATAGAAAGTTTATTATGCAGAAGTAAGAGTTAAAACCTTATCTTGATAATTAATAATTGCTTTGTATTTAGCAAGCAAATCCCCGCCCAAAATACCGTCAATTACAGGAAGTTTCAAAGATGAGTACGATTGAATAACATGTTTCATGTCAAGAACAATAGCATTGTAATTTTTAACAATAATCTCTCCTAATTCCAGTTTTTTCAGTACTGTTACCTGACTTTCAAGTTTATTTGTTCCAATGCCTGTTGAAAGCTTTTCATTATCTTTAAAAACTTTATGATCTTTGGGAATAAATTTTTTGATTTTAGTTCTGTCAAATACAGTTCGTGATGCACCTGTATCAATTAACAGATTTGCCTTTTTACCATTAATTTTCACTATAACCAATATATGGCATCCATCGTTCTCAATCGTTATTATTTTTATAGGGATATTTGTAATCAAAACAGTGTTAAGTTTTTATAGTGCAAAAACAATTTTTAAAAATTCGGTTTCAAAGCATATTTATTATAAAATTCTTCAATATTTTTCACAGCTTCTTCGGGTGTGTCAACCATTTTGAAAATATTTATATCTTCAGGACTGATACTTTCTTCTTTAAGCAGTTTTTCATTAATCCAATCAACCAATCCTTTCCAGTAATCTTTAACAACCATTATAATTGGGAAATGGACAAGTTTCTGGGTTTGTATAAGTGTGATTGCTTCAAAGGCTTCATCAAGAGTTCCGAAGCCACCGGGCAAAACAATATAACCCTGAGAATATTTCATAAACATAACTTTTCTTACAAAGAAATTATCAAACTCCAATAATTTATCAGGGTCAATAAAAATATTAGGTGTTTGTTCGTTAGGCAAATTAATGTTCAAACCAACGGACTTTCCCCCTGAAAAATGAGCACCTTTATTTGCAGCTTCCATAATTCCGGGTCCACCTCCGGTAACTACACCAAATCCTTTTTTTGTTAAAAGATAAGCAATTTCTTCAGCCATTTTGTAATACCGGCTTCCGTGCTTGGCTTTTGCCGAACCAAATATTGACACGCAAGGACCTATTCTGGATAATTTTTCAAAACCTTCCACAAACTCGGCAATAACTTTGAATATCTGCCATGAGTCATAGGTTTTTATTTCATTCCAGTTTTTATCCTTGAATGCTTTTCTTATCTTGGCTTCTTCTTTTTTATTAATCATTTCTTCCATTTTCATTTTCATTTTAAATTTCAAAAGTAAACAGAATTTTTTTATTATTGAATTTTGTTTTATTTTTGTCATCTATGTATAAACAATTATTTATAGCTTTTATTTTATTTATTCCTTTGATGATTCTGAGCCAGAACCCTGAAGGAAACAATTTTTTGTATTCAGGAAATGATTCAACTCAATATTCTAATTCAGACTTCAATGCTGAAGAAATTGCTGCTTTTTTGAAAGAGAGAAAGCTTAAGCTTAGAGTTGAAGTAGGAACAAGCTTTGGAACAACATTCGGTTCGGGTAATTATTTCGGGACTTATCTTGCTCCGCATTTAAGCTACAGTATTAGCCCAAGATTCAATCTGAATGCCGGAGCAATTATTAATAATAATTTTGGCAGATATTCTTACAATCCTTTTTACAGCGATATGTCTACTATACATGGCTCAGGATTTTCACAAACTTATGTTTACCTTGAAGGAGCTTACCGGTTAAATGAAAAAGTAACGCTTACAGGAGCTGTATATAAAGAAATTAACCTGTTGAATGTCCCTGATCCTGCTACACGGGAATTTAATTTTGACAGAAAAGGATTTATTTTTGGCATTGATTATAAACTCGGAGAAAATGTATTTATCAGGGGGCAGATTAATGTTTCAAACGGTGTAAATCCCTATTATCCTCAACCTTACTTCGGACCTTCGCATAACTTTCCTTCATCACCAACATTACCACCATCACCGTTAAACACTATGGATTATCCGTTTTGAAAGTAAAGAAGATTGAAAATTATTTTGTTTGGCAACCCGCCGTCAAAGCACTTTATTAACTTTTCTGTAATATGTTGACAAGGTATTTTGGTAGCAGCAGTATAGGACGATGGAGTTCCCTCCTCCCTTCGGTCGTCGGGATGACAGGTGCTATTTATAAACTTCAAAATATTCACGAAACTATTTATTGATTTTATCAAAAACTATCCGCCTCCTCAATTGATTTCATCTTTTACTATCTCGCTTATCTTCATTTCTCAAAAAATTATTTTTTGTAAATCTTGCCCTGGTAACTTATTGAACTTATTCCTTGACAACTACTCTTCCGCCGCTGTTATCTACTGTTAACGAATGTGTTGTATTATCAGTTAAACCTTCAGTATCCTTAACTTCCATTTTTACAGTATAAGTATCTTCACTGCTATATTGGTGATTTTTAGTTTTATCATTGCTCCAGTCTGTATCCCAGTTTCCGTTATTTTCCCAGTCCCAGCGCACTTTAAGCACCGAAATTGGTTCTTCCGGATCGAAACAGCCAGAAGCATCAAATTCAAATATTGTAGAAGTTGGGCCTAAGGTAGGATCAATTGTGAAAACGGCTGTTGGTGGTTTATTTTGCTCGGGTTCGTCTTCATCTTTTTTACATCCATACTGTAAAATTAATACGCTGCAAAAAAATAAAGCAGCTAATAATAAAATCATACTTTTTGTTTTCATGATATAAAAATTTTAGATTAATATATTTATTAAATTTAGTCAATAACTGAAAAAATCACTCATGGATATTATTTTTCACAATTATATTAAATATTTCTATTATAACAAAAGAATATTATATAATTTTTGATTTGGGAATTAGAAAAAAATTTATTGAAATTGTTTACAACCTAAAACATTCCATTTCTAAAACAGTTATCTCTGTCGTAATATAATAAGAAATGGAATGTTTAAGCAATTCAACAATTTAACCATGAAGCAATGAAGCAATGAAACCATGAAACAAATTCTAAATTCTACAAATTATTATTCTCGTTCCCTGTAATTTCCCAACTCCTCCTTCAAATATTTCCCTGTATAACTTTTAGGATTTTTGATGATTTCTTCAGGTGTGCCTTGTGTTATGATTTCTCCTCCCCTGTCGCCGCCTTCGGGACCAAGGTCAATAATGTGGTCGGCAACTTTTATTACTTCCATATTATGCTCAATAATAATTACCGTATTTCCTTTATCAACAAGGCGGTTCAATACATCAAGCAGGACTTTCACATCTTCAAAATGTAATCCTGTAGTAGGTTCGTCAAGAATGTAAAGTGTTTTACCAGTATCACGTTTTGAAAGCTCGGCAGCTAATTTTACTCTTTGTGCCTCACCACCCGAAAGTGTTGTTGATTGCTGTCCAAGTGTGATATATCCAAGCCCGACTTCTTTTAAAGTTTTAATTTTTTGAACAATATGAGGGATATTTTCAAAGAACTCAACTGCCTGATTGATTGTCATGTTCAAAACATCATTAATTGATTTTCCTTTGTATCTGATTTCAAGAGTTTCGCGGTTGTATCTTTTTCCGTTACAGGTTTCGCAATGGACATGAACATCCGGCAGAAAGTTCATTTCAATTACTCTTACTCCCGCGCCTTTACAGGTTTCACATCTGCCGCCTTTTACATTAAATGAAAATCTTCCGGGTTTATACCCTCTGATCTTTGATTCGGGAAGTTGTACATATAATTTTCTTATCTCATCAAAAACTTTTGTATAAGTAGCCGGATTTGAGCGTGGTGTTCGCCCGATAGGCGACTGGTCAATTTCAATTACTTTATCAATATTTTGCAGTCCTTCAATTGATTGATAAGCTAAAGGTTTTTTATTTGAGTTGTAAAAATGCCTGCTTAAAATCGGATAAAGAGTTTCATTGATTAAAGTGGATTTTCCACTGCCTGAAACACCGGTTACACAAACAAATTTCCCAAGAGGTAATTTAAGTTCAATTTCTTTTAAATTGTTTCCTTTTGCACCCTTAAGAGTTATCAATTCCGCATTACCATTACGCCGTAATTTGGGTATTTTTATTTCCTTTTTACCGCTAAGATACTCGCCTGTAATTGTTTCGCTTTTTTCAATTACATCGGGTGAACCGATAGCAACAATTTTCCCGCCATGCATGCCTGCACCCGGCCCTATATCAATCACATGGTCGGCCGAAAGTATTGTTTCTTTATCATGCTCAACTACAATAACCGAATTTCCAATATCCCTCAAATCCTTTAAAGCATTAATTAATTTAAGATTATCACGCTTATGCAACCCGATGCTTGGTTCATCCAAAATATAAAGTACACCAACAAGCTGCGACCCGATTTGTGTTGCAAGCCGGATACGTTGCGACTCCCCTCCCGATAAGCTTCTTGCACTTCTGTTAAGTGTCAGGTAATCAATTCCTACATCAAGCAGAAATCGTATCCTTGTCCTGATTTCACGAATAATCTCATGAGCAATAATTTTCTGCCTTTCGTTTAATTTTGTTTCAACAGTTGAAAACCATTCATCTAAATGAATAATATTTTTATTTGCCAGTCCGGCAATATTTTCCCCTGCAATCTTAAAATATAATGACTCTTTTTTAAGTCTGCTTCCATTGCATAACGGACAATCAATTTTGTTCATAAAATTTTTTGCCCATCTTCTGATACTTATTGAAGAGTTTTCGTTATATTGGTTTACGATAAAATTTACTATACCTTCAAAATTTAAGGTATATGTAGAAGTTACGCCTAAATATTCTTTTTTTACATTAAAAGTTTCATTTGACCCGTATAAAATCGTAGTTATTGCTTCTTCGGAAATATCTTTTATGGGTGTATTCAGGTTAAAGCCGAATTTTTCGCCTATTGCTTCTATCTGGCTGAATATCCAGTTATTTTTATATTCTCCGGCAGGTGCTAAACCTCCTTTTCTTATGGTTTTTGTTTTATCAGGAATGATCTTATTTAAATCCACTTCAGAGATGCTGCCTAAGCCATTGCATTTCGGACAGGCACCATAGGGCGAATTAAAAGAAAATATATTTGGCTCGGGTTCATCATAAGAAATACCGGATGACGGACACATCAGTAACCGGCTAAAATGCCTGATTTTTTTGGTTTCATTTTCTAAAATCATCAACGAGCCTTTTCCGTGTTTGAGTGCTGTTTGAACTGATTTACCGATACGGTTTTTCACATCGTCTCTTACATTTATTTTATCAATAACAATTTCAATATCATGAATTTTATACCTGTCAAGTTGTAACCTAAAGCCAATTTCCTGAATTTCACCATCAATTCTGACTTTTAAAAAACCCTGTTTGCGAATTTGCTCAAAAAGCTCCCTGTAATGTCCTTTCCTGCCCTTAACTACCGGCGAAAGAATGATTATATTTTTGTTTAAATAATTATCAATAATCAGTTTTGTGATCTGCTCCTCGCTGTATCTTACCATTTTTTCACCTGTAACATAAGAATAAGCTTCAGCAACACGGGCAAATAATAAACGCAGAAAATCATAAATTTCAGTAATTGTGCCAACAGTAGAACGAGGATTACGATTAATGGATTTTTGTTCTATTGAAATTACCGGACTCAAACCGGTTATTTTGTCAACATCAGGTCTTTTAAGATTGCCAATAAACTGGCGGGCATAAGAGGAAAACGTTTCCATGTAACGACGTTGTCCCTCGGCATAGATCGTATCAAATGCCAGTGAGGATTTTCCGCTTCCGCTTAAACCTGTTATAACTACTAATTTGTTTCGGGGAATAACAACATCAATATTTTTCAGGTTATGAACACGGGCACCATAAGTTTCAAGGTTTTCCTCAAAATCAGGCTTTTTTTCATTTAATTGTTGAATATTATTTTGTAATTCTTCCTTCAAAACTATTATGGTACTATGTTGTTTTTTGTGGGTAATTTATTATTATTATTCAAGGTTCAAAGTTCAATGTTATAACCAATAAAACCTTGAACCTGGAACATAGAAACCTGAAACTTTCTTGTGTTAAAACATCCATAGTATTTAACATAAAACCAATATCCTGCTTATTAAAACACAAACTTACTTTCAAAGTTTTTAAAAGACGGGGTAATTTTATCTTTTTCAGAAAGGATAGGATTTTTTGTTTTCCAGTCAATATTCAAAGCCGGATCGTTCCATCTAATACTTCCTTCCGATTGTTTGTTATAAACATTTGTACATTTATAAAAGAAAACAGTGTTGTCTTCAAGAGTAACAAAGCCGTGTGCAAATCCGGGAGGTATCCAGTACATCATTTTATTTGATTCGGACAATTCAATTGAAGCCCATTTACCATAAGTCGGTGAATTTTTTCTGATGTCAACAGCAACATCCAATACTGCTCCTTTCATCACTCTCACTAATTTTCCTTGTGCATAAGGCGGATTTTGAAAATGCAAACCACGTAAAACCCCTTTTTGTGATTTTGATTCATTGTCCTGAACAAATTTGTAATCAATACCTGCCTGAACAAATTTTTCCCTGTTATATGATTCAAAAAAATACCCCCTGTCATCTTCAAACACATCAGGTTTAATTATTAACAGGTCTGGAATTTTTGTTTTTATTATTTGCATAATATTAATATTTTATAAATGTATTACCTCACCACAAGCGGCAGCAGCAGCTTCCATAACTGCTTCCGACATGGTTGGATGAGGATGTACTGAATTTAATATTTCATTTGCTGTTAACCCTGATTTTTTTGCTACAACAGCTTCGGCTATCATTTCAGTAACATTTTCACCAATCATGTGAGCTCCGAGCAATTTTCCGGATTTATTTTCAAAAACAAGTTTTACGAATCCTTCTCTTGTTCCTGCAGCAGTTGCCTTACCCGAAGCTGTAAATGGGAATTTTCCGACCTTGATTTCATAGCCGGCTTCTTTTGCTGCTTTCTCAGTTAAACCAACTGAAGCTACTTCGGGTTGTGTGTATATACAAGCAGGAATATTGCCATAATCAAGCGGTTCAGGATTTTTACCGGCAATTTTTTCCACACATATTATTCCTTCGGCAGAAGCTACATGAGCCAGTGCCGGACCAAGAATAATATCACCAATGGCATAATAACCCTGCACATTTGTTTCATAAAATTCATCAACTCTTACTTTACCGTTTTCGGTTTTTATACCAACGTCTTCCAACCCGATATTTTTAATATTTGTTGTAATCCCAACTGCTGACAAAACAATTTCTGCTTCAAAAATTTCTTCACCCTTTTTTGTTTTTACCAATACTTTGCAGAGTTTACCACTTTTATCAACCGACTCAACAGTTGAATTGGTTCTAACCTTCATTTTATTTTTTTTGAACGATCTTGCCAGTTGTCTTGAAACTTCCCCGTCCTCAAGCGGAACAATCTCAGGCATAAACTCAATCAAAGTAACTTCGGTTCCTATAGTATTATAAAAATAAGCAAATTCAGAACCAATTGCTCCGGAACCTACTACAACCATTGACTTTGGCTGCTTCAGTAATGTCAGGGCTTGTCTGTATCCGATTATTTTTTTTCCATCAATTTCTAAACCGGGAAATTCACGTGAGCATGCACCGGTTGCAATTATAATATGATTTGCTGAATATTCAGTAATATTCCGATTATAATCAATAACTTCAACAATTTTGCCGGGTTTAATTTTACCATAACCTTTTATATGCTCAATTTTATTTTTTTTGAAAAGATACTGAATTCCTTTGCTCATGGTTTCGGCAACACCTCTGCTTCGTTCAACCATTGCTTCAAAATCAGGTTTAACTTCTCCATCAATTTCAACACCATAATCAGAAGCATGTGAAGCATATTTATAAACCATAGCACTTTTTAACAATGCTTTTGTAGGAATACAACCCCAGTTTAAACAAATCCCTCCTAATTCGGCTTTTTCAACAACAGCAGTTTTAAATCCTAATTGAGCAGCCCTGATAGCAGCAACATATCCACCGGGTCCGCTACCTATTATAATAATATCGTAATTCATTTAAAAAAATATTTTATTTTTGCGAAATTAATAAAAAGATATATTTATTTAGTTTTTTGCAGACACTATTTTATAACTAATAACATATAAAAGATAACTTTTTTGGTTTATCCAGATTGATGAGATAGGATTTTAAAATTACAATATTAACCAATTACAATTTAAATAAAATGAAAAAAATTATAGTATTATTAGCAGGCTTACTTTTTTTCGGACTTGCCTCAAAAGCTCAAAATGACACAGTTTCAGCCTGGACAACAAGTGGAGATGCATCATTACTGTTCTCTCAAGCCTCATTTACAAACTGGGCTGCAGGTGGGGAAAACAATATTACCTTAAATGGATTTATTAATCTGTATGAAAAATATGAAAAAAATAAGTCGAAGTGGAAAAATATGTTAGCATTGGTTTACGGCCAAACAAAAACAGGCACCAGAGAATTCCGTAAAAGTGAAGATAAAATTGATTTTTCGTCAGGTTATGGCTTAAAAGCGGCTGATAAATGGTATTACTCCGCATTATTCAATTTTAAATCACAGTTTGCCACGGGTTATAATTATCATGATAATGTGGACTCTACAAAAGTTAAAATCTCCAATTTTTTAGCTCCCGCTTATACATCAATAGGTTTAGGAATGGAATACAGCCCTTATGATTTTCTATCATTTTACTTATCGCCAATTACTGAAAGGTTAATCATAGTTAACGACCAGGATTTGGCAAATAAAGGAGCTTTTGGGGTTGCTCCTGCTGAATATAACGGACAGGGAAATATAATCAAAGAGGGGGAAAAAGTGAAAAATGAATTTGGAGTCTTTTTCCGGATTTTATTTAGAAAAGAAATTATAAAAAATGTTGATTTACAAACAAAACTGGAACTGTTCTCCGATTATTTTAATAATCCGCAAAATATTGATGTTAATTGGGATACAATGATAAATTTTACAATTAACGAATGGCTTGCAGCAAATTTCGGCTTACAGATGGTTTATGATGATGATATGCCGATTACAGATAAAGACGGTAATATTGGTCCAAGAACCCAGATTATGCAATTACTCGGTATTGGTGTTACTTATAAATTCTTGAATTAGAAATATTGTTATTCTTATCTGTTTTGTTAATTTTGCAACAAATACTTATAATTATGCCGTTTATTAAATTACAAAACATTAAAGAAAAAGAAATTGTTCCCGGCTATAAAGCAAGATTTATTCATTCCGAAAATATGACCATTGCCTCATGGAACATTAAAAAAGGTTATTCTTTACCCGAACATTCACATCATCACGAACAATTATCGTGTGTTACAGAAGGAGAATTTGAACTTATAGTTAACGGAGAAAAACAAATTTTAAATTCCGGAAAAATTGCTGTTATTCCTTCAAATGCAAAGCACTCAGGAAAAGCTATTACCGATTGTAAGATTATTGATATTTTTAATCCGGTAAGAGAAGATTATAAATAAAACAATTATAAAATTTAATAATTAAAATCAAACATTATGAAATACAAATTATTATCAGATAGTGATATCAAGGCGATTGATGCCTTAAAAGAATTTTACGGCGGTGCTGACGAAATTAACCAAACCATTAAAGAAATGCGGGATTTTAAAACACGTAAGAAAATCCTTGTTGAAAAAGGTTTTGGAGAAATGATAACAGATGCAGAGGAATTAATTAAGAAATTCCCTAAAGTAGATGATTTCACTAAAGAGATTAATCCCCAATATAATAGTAATTATGGGATTGCTACAAGCCAGGTTTCAGGTTTTCAGGGAGCTTATGTTACACATAATTTTATGAAAAAAGTTGTAGAAACTGCAAAAACCGGCCCTGTATTTGTTCCTGCCGAAATGATATCAGTTGTTCCTTTAACCGATTATTATGTTTACAGCGGTGATTTGATGGCTACTTTAGCCATGACCGAGAACATTATGCAAACGTCAAAATATTGCAGTACAAACTTAATCGGGATACCCCACCCTGAAAGCAGGTTCTTAGAAATAGAGGAAGTTACAGGTAAAACATTTGACAGGGCTGATATGGGTGAAGGTAAGTCGGCTATCATTTTGAAAAACCAGGGTACACCATTTGGAAACTTCGGAGGAATTGAGATTGCTGATGATAATCATTTATTTTATCTTGATGGAGTAATCAGAACAGCCAAAGAAAATGGTGCAGATTTCTTTCTAAATCCAAGCTGGAGCTCAATAATTGCTGCATGTTACTTTGGACGTGATATTCCAAATCTGAACTTTAAAATTTCAATGTTGCTTGCCACTCAAAACACAATGCAATTAAGAATGCTGTTTAATATCATTAATGAATATATCAGAGATGACCAGACTACCCCGATTTATGAAGTAAACATTGGTAACGGTGTAAGTCCTCATAATTTTATTCAATGTGCCAAAGAACTTAAAGAAAGCGGTATCAAGGGAGTAAGTCTTGCTGCTCATATTCGTATTAATCCTGATTTGGGAATTGAGAATTTTGATTGGACAGAAAATGCTTATAAAGTTCTCGAAAGCGGAACAGATTTGACTTTTAAATACGAAAGTGACGGAACAGCAAGAGAATTCGACACAATGGCTGCATATTTTATGGCGGATGATGAAAGAAAAGCAAATGCTCAAAAAATTGGTGATGTTATTTATTATAAGGCACTTCGTGCAACCAACGACGGCAAAGATATGATGAGAAAAGGAATCAGGGTTGTATTGGGGAAAGGGTCGTATTAAGATAAAATCCTGTATTTAAGAGCCGATATTTTTTCAAAATTTATCTGTAAGATCGAGTTTGTTAAAAAGCCACAAAAGTGTGATATATTACAAACAATTACGGGATTACGAGATTACAAGTTACGAAAACAAAACACGTAATTCGTAAATACATTTTAATAATTATCTTTAATATATTATCACTAATGATATTTTAAAGAGCTTAGTTATGTATATAAAAAAAAGTATAATATTAATTCTTCTGTTTGTTTTATTTCTGATACCCGATTTTATATCTGCTAATAATTTATTCGAGAATAACAAGAAAAAGGGAAAACAAAATTCAACAAAAAAGGATTCTTTACCTGAATGGATATATGAAGTCAGCGAAAAAGTAAGATTTTATGGGAGTTACAGAATAAATGCAGGTATTTCAAAAGATGGACACACAGGGGTTTCCGACAATTCATCGCGTTTTGGCTTGAAAGGAAAAATACCTTTAGGGGCGAAAAAAATATATTATGTTTTAGCAGGAGCTGAGTGGGGCGCTTCATTGGTTAAAAAAGATGATAAGATCAAATTCTCTCCTGATCCGGGGCCGGAATATGCAGAAGCAAATAATGCATTATTTACACGCTTGGGTTATGTTGGATTTCAAACGCCTTATGGTAACCTTACTTTCGGAAAGTTATGGTCGGTTTATTATATGGTAAGCGGAATAACAGATATGTTTTTAGTATTTGGCGGTGAAGCAAGCGGTACATACAATACAAATACCGATGGTGGTGTTTCCGGTACGGGACGATCTAACAGCATTATGCAATATATTGGGACATTTGGACCTGTTAGTATTGGTTTACAGGCACAAATGAGAACTTTAACAGCTAACGATCAGGCTTTTCCCGATACTTACGGTACAAGTATTTTTTATCAAAGCAAATCGGGTTTTTATTTAGGAGTTGGCTTTAACAAAGTACTCGATGGGGTAAATAATCCGTTACCGGATGAACCTAAAAAAGGTGACCAGGCCACAGTTGCAGGTATTCGCTATGAAAAGAACAAAATATATTTAGCTTTAACTTACTCTGATTTTATTAATCATGAAACATTTGCTTTAAATGATACTACAACAGTATATTATTCGGGTTATGGTATGGAATTATATGCAAAATATTATATTTCCAACAATTATAAATGGCATGTAGCTACAGGATTTAACTATATGAAACCAAACGAAAACGAAAAAAAAGCAGGGAAATATGATTTATTAGATTTTCTTATAGAAGGGGCATATAATTTTGCTAAAGAAAGTAAAATTTTCATTGCAGCACGTATTGATTATAGTCATGATGTTGACGGAGTAATAAGAAGACCAACAGTTTTTGGAGGTGGCATCAAGTATTCATTCGGTTATTAATTTTAAATAAAATTTAATGTAATTTCATAAATTTATTATAATAATATGAAAAATTTAATCCTGTTTTTTAGTTTTATAGTCTTTATCAGCTCTTGTGTGGAAGTTAAATTTGAACAACCACAGCCGGCAGGAATAGAAGCTGAAAAAATATTTCCAGCAGATTTACAAGGTACATACATTGATGAGAATAATGACACATTGATTATAAATAATGTAACTTACAGATTTGGGAATGGAAAAACAATCTTCAATGGTAAAGGAGAACTTTCAGAAAATATTATCCTGAAAAAATATAAGAAATACTATTTTCTTAACGAAAAAAACGACAGTCTGTGGAATATAATTGTTGTAAAATTAAATAACAAAAAGGATTTAAAGGTTTTTATGATTGATGGTGAAAACAAAGAAAAAATAGAAGAATTGAAAAGAATTACAAATGTAAAAGAAAAATATAAAAGTAAAGGAGAAATAGACTATTATATAATTAACCCTGATAAAAAAGAGTTAAAAATAATGTTACGAAAAAAAATATTCACGGAAATTGGCACATTTAAAAAAATATTATAACCAATTATTTCAATAAACATTAGTGTATAAATAAAAATGTGTCAAAGCCGGTTCCTTGAAGGAATAATGGAATGTTGGAATGATGGAATAATGGAATGTTAGAATGTTGGAAAGTTGGAATATTCCACTTTTTTTATAGTTAAAAATAAATGAATAACTTAATTTTATCGTGTTTTATATATCTGATTAGTTATAAATTATCTTAACATTAACGCTTATGATTAAAAACTGGCAAAACAGATTTTCTGAAAACATTAAGGATTTCGAAGGTTATCCTATAGGGAAAACACTTAAATATCTGGCTGACCCTGAAATTATTTCTTTGGCAGGAGGATTACCTTCGCCAAAAGTGTTTCAGAAATCGGAAATGAGAATAATATCCGAAAGGATTTTAGACATAGATATTGATAAAATCATGCAGTACTCTGCTATCCCCGGTGAGCAATCGCTTGTAGATGCTATAATTGATTTTTTAAAAAGGGATGATATAACTGTTGAAAAGAAAAATATTCTCATCACTACATCGGGTCAGCATGGACTGGACTTAGTTGGACGACTTTTCTTAAATCCAGGCGATAGAATTATCATTGACAGACCGACTTTCGCAGGTGCTTTGGTCGCTTTTGAAATGGAACGTCCCGAATTTATCGGAGTTGACATTGAAAACGATGGCTCAAATGTTCAGGTTTTCCAGCAAAAACTCGAAGAAATGAACAAGCAAAATAAATTACCAAAATTCATTTATGTTGTGCCTGATTTCCAAAATCCGACAGGAATAACAATGAGTTATGAAAAAAGAAAAGCATTATTGGATTTGAGCTATAAATATAATGTTCCGATAATTGAAGACAGCCCTTACCGCGACCTTCGTTATTATGGTGACCCTATTCCTTCAATTTTCTCACTTGACCAAAAACATAATAACGGTGGTGGAAATGTGATAGGATTATACACTTTTTCAAAAATATTCTGTCCGGGATTAAGGGTTGGATTTAATATCGGACCACCGGAAGTAATTAAAAAAATGACAAATATCAAAGAAGGAAATATTCTTAACACACCAAAATACAATCAGGACTTATGTATGGCATTTCTTACTGAAATGGATTTAGATGCTCATTTTGAAAAATGTAAAAAATATTATCGTGAAAAGCTGCAGGTATTTCTGAAAACAATGGAAGAATATTTTCCAAAAGAAACAGGAGTAACATGGACAACATCTGAAGGCGGTCTTTTCCTTTGGGTATCCGTACCTGAACATATTGATACGGATGAACTGTTTTTTGAAGCAATAAAATATAAAGTTGCTTTTGTTCCCGGCGAGCAATTTTTCGGCGAAAATCCTGCAAAAAATCACATGAGAATAAATTTTTCTTATGCTTCAAAAGAGCAGTTAGCAGAATCTATTAAACGTCTCGCTGATTGTATTAAGCCATTACTTTAGCATGGTTGAGTTTGTCTATAAAGTCAGGATATGGAAAAAAAGTGAATAACGAATATCGATTAACGAATAATGAATTAAGAAGTAGAAAGTATTGAAACTGTACAGAAAAATCATAAATAATAAATAATTCAATCGAAAATAAATCAAAAATCGTTAACTTAGCGAAGCTAAGTTAACGATTTTTGATTTAAGAATTCTTTCTACATGCATG
>JAUXFX010000201.1 GCA_030622635.1 Bacteroidota bacterium | reverse complement strand
TCTTGATAAAAGTGATACAACAGGATTCTCAATCACTGTACGAGAACTGATCTTCTCCGAATATCTTGATATATATTACCTCGAGCGTTACTGTCACAGACTTTCAATGGAAGGTAAGCCTTTGTACTACTTTGCTATTGCGGGACGAAAGAATGCTGACATTCCACAAGAGTTTTTAACATCAATAGGTATAACAGCCTAGCAATGGAATGAACACGGATTTGAAAAAGCTGGCGCTTTTTCAAACCGGTTATTCATGTCGTTAATCTAAAAAATTTCTTTTATTTTCATTCATAAAAGCAATTGGGCATAACAAAAATATAATTTTTCTTTTGATTTGTTTTGTTATATTTAAAGAAAGAATCAGTAAAGTTATAAAACCTGTTCTTTTCATGGTCAGGTCTTTTATGAATTACGAGTTACGTGTTTGGAGTTCTCGTAATCCGTAATCCCATAGTTATTCGTAACATCCCACCGAATGTGGTTTTAATTTTAAACTTAATAAAAAAACTAACTTACTATCTAATCCACAAATCTTTATACAAAGTGACTATTTCATCAATTCGGTAAAATATTTATAGAAATACGGAATAGTTTCAATTCCTTTATAGAAATTGAACAAAGGATAATTTTCATTAGGTGAATGAATTGCATCCGATTCCAGTCCGAAGCCCATTAAAATTGATTTGATACCGAGTATTTCTTCAAAAGCCGAAATAATTGGAATACTTCCCCCGCTTCTAACAGGAACGGGTTTTTTACCAAAAGCTTTTGTATAAGCCATATCTGCGGCTTTGTATGCAGGTATGTCAGTTGGTGAGACGTAGGATTGACCACCATGTAATGATTTCACTTTTACTTTTACACAAGTAGGGGCAATAGCTTTAAAATAATCTTCAAATAATTTGTTTATTTTTTCATAATTCTGATTTGGAACTAATCGCATAGATATTTTTGCGTAAGCTTTTGAAGGAATAACGGTTTTGGCACCTTCGCCGATATAACCGCCCCAAATACCGTTCACATCAAGTGTTGGACGAATACCTGTGCGTTCGTTAGTTGAATATCCTTTTTCGCCCCAGACTTCATCAATATCCAATGCTTTTTTGTATTCTTCTAAACTAAATGGAGCTTTTGCCATTTCAACTCTTTCTTCATCGCTGACAATATCAACATCGTCATAAAAACCTGGTATTGTAATATGATTATTTTCGTCTGTCAGACCGGCTATCATTTTTGTAAGTATATTTATAGGATTAGCAACGGCACCTCCGAAAATTCCTGAATGAAGGTCTTTGTTGGGTCCTGTAACTTCAACTTCCATATAGCTTAAACCCCGCAAACCTGTGGTTATTGAAGGAATATCCTGTGCTATCATACCTGTGTCCGAAACAAGAATAATATCAGCTTTTAATAGTTCTTTGTTGTCTTTGCAAAATTTTGCAAGGCTTACAGAACCGATTTCTTCTTCGCCCTCAATCATAAATTTAACATTACAAGGCAAAGTATTTGTTTTTACCATTAATTCAAATGCTTTAGCGTGCATAAATGCCTGTCCTTTGTCGTCGTCTGCACCACGGGCATAGATTTTCCCATCCCTGATTTCCGGTTCAAAAGGAGGTGATTTCCATAGTCCTAAGGGGTCAACAGGCATCACATCATAATGTCCGTAAACCAAAACCGTCGGACCATCCTGACCAATCATTTTTTCACCGTAAACCACAGGATTTCCTTCTGTGGGCATAACTTCTGCTTTATCGGCACCGGCTTTTAAAATTGTATCTTTCCATAACTCTGCAGTTTTTAACATATCATCTTTGTGCTTCTTTTCCGAACTGATTGAAGGAATTTTAATTAACTCAAACAATTCATCTAAAAAACGTTCTTTGTTTTCTTCAATGTAATTTTTTATGTGTTCCATATAATTATAGATTTTAGATTTATGATTTTAGATTTTAGATTTTAGATTTAGATTTTAGATTTTAGATTTTCAATCGGTAAAATTAAAAAATATTAGATACCGGGAAGAAATTATTTTTATTTTACATTCATAATTGAATAATTTACCCAAAAAAAACAATAATAGTAATTTTATTTTATATATATTTGTCTCTTAACTTTTTGTATATTAATTTTGCAATAATCAAATCACAAAAGATATGCTTAGTTTTAAAACAATAAGAAATTTTATACCGGTAATTATCTTATTATATTTTACAAATACAGCTATTTCACAGTCGTTTTGGGTGAATTCAACTCTTACTCCCGAACAGATGGTTGATATTTTAATCGGACAGGGAGTAACAACAAGTGATGTTACTTATACCGGTGTAGGTGTCGCATCCGGTTCATTTGGAGGTCAATCAAATATCGGTTTGAATCATGGGATATTACTTACTTCAGGAAGTGTAAATGTTGCTGTTGGTCCGAATAATCAGGGAAGTGCAGGATACAACAATGGTGCAGCAGGTGATCCCGATCTTCAGGCATTTTCAGGTGTAACCTCGTATGATGCATGCGTGCTTGAATTTGATTTTATCCCTCAGTCAACTGTGGTTGAATTCAAATATGTTTTTGCCTCAGAAGAATATCATGAATATGCAAATTCCGCTTGGAATGATGCATTTGGATTTTTCATCAGTGGTCCCGGTATCAATGGACCATACAGTAATAATAGTAAAAATATTGCATTGATTCCTTTTACATCACCACCAATTCCTGTGACAATCAATACTGTAAATAACGGTACATCTAATACGGGCCCTTGCGAGAATTGTGAATATTTTGTTCATAACAACCAGCAATCAATTCAATATGATGCATGGACAACTGTTCTAACAGCTTTTGCAGTTGTTACTCCGTGTGAAAGGTATCACATAAAATTGGCAATTGGAGATGGTGGTGATCATATTTTTGATTCAGGTGTATTTTTAGAGGCAAATAGTTTTTCAAGTGTGGGCTTAGCCGGAAGCTGTGCTTTTTCATCACAATATATTGATACCATTGCTGTTGAGGATTGCAATAATGCATTATTGACTTTTGAATTAGATGACCATGCACAGGAAGATTTTTATATTCCACTTGAAATATTAGGTACTGCAATCAATGGTGTAGATTATGATACAATCCCCGACACGCTTGTAATCCCGCAAGGATATAGAATTGTGGAAGTTGAAATTATTCCCTGGGAAGATGGTTTACCCGAAGGTTTTGAAACAGTGCAGATAATTTATAATTCTTCCTTATGCGAGCCGAATTACGATACTATTAATTTTGAGATTTACGATTATCCTGAATTTAACATGATGGCACGGGAGGACACAATAATTCATTGTGAAGACCCTGTATTGTTATATACATTGGAAGCCGGAGGTATGCCTCCTTATTTTTATAATTGGAGTACCGGTGACACCACTCCGACTGTGATTGTCAACCCGATGAATCCAACCGAATTTATAGTTTATGTTTCTGATGCCTGTTATGGTGATACCTTGATTGATACTGTTTTCGTAGATGTTATCGGACCAACTGCTTATGCCGGAACTGATACTTCCATTTGCCTGTATGATACTGCTACTTTAATTGCCTTTGGCGGAACATCTTATGAGTGGAGTACAGGCGACACAACCCAAACAATATATGTCAGCCCTACGGAAATTACAGATTATTGGGTTATTGTTTATGATGATTGTAATAACTTTGATACGGATACGGTAAGAGTTTATGTTGATAGTCCGCAAGCTAATGCAGGTGAAGATGTTACAATTTGTATCGGAGATTCAACTACTTTAACCGGCGGAGGTGGATTGTTTTATGAATGGAATACAGGACAAACCACTCAATCTATTATTGTTTACCCGATTGTTGATACTGAATACTGGGTTTATGTTACTGATAACTGTAATAATACTGCCGTTGACAGTGTTTGGGTTTTTGTAGCCGATGAAGTATTTGCAAATGCAGGCGAAGACCAGACTATCTGCTATGGCGATCAAGCAATTTTAACAGCAACCGGAGGAGTTGAATATGAATGGAGTACAGGTGAAACAACTCCAACAATTGCTGTTACGCCGGAAACAACAACTACTTACTATGTTACTGTTTCTGATGGATGTTCGGATGAAGATACTGTTACAGTATTCGTAAACCCGCTTCCAAATATCCAGGCAAATGCTGCTTCAGATATTATTTGTTATGGCGATTCGGTTTATCTTAGTTCTTCAGGAGGTGATACATATTTCTGGGAATCAAATCCTGCCGACCCATCTTTAATTGGACAGGAAACAAGTCCGAATCCATTGGTAGCACCATTAGTAACAACAGTTTATACTGTTACAGGAACTGATTTAAACTCTTGTGAAAATACATCGTCATTAGGTGTTGTTGTCAGGGATATGCTGCATTCAACATTTAATCTGTCTTTAAATGCTGTATGTGAAGGCGAAATAACAAATGTTAATTACACAGGAAATGCTTTGGCAAGTGCAAACTATGTTTGGAATTTTGACGGTGGTAATACTACCGGTTCAGGACAAGGTCCTTATAATGTATATTGGAATTCAACCGGATATAAAACAATTTCTTTAATTGTTTATCAGGATGGTTGTGAGAGTGAACAAACTGTTGATTCTGTTTTAATTAATCTTACACCTGAAGTGGATTTTACTGCTTTTGAAAACAGCGGTTGTGTTCCGTTTGAAGTTGAATTTATTGATAATTCTTTAGATGTTTTACCTGATGCCGAATATTCATGGGACTTTGGTGATGGTAACTTCTCAATAGAAAAAAATCCCTTTCATATCTTTGAACAGGTTGGTGATTATAATATTACGCTAAACATCAGCAATAGCGGATGTGATGATGAAAAGACAATAGTAGGATTAATAAAAGTTCATCCCAATCCTCAAGCTGATTTTTCATTATATCCAACATTAACTTCAATAGAAAATCCCGTTATAAGTTTTTCAGATAATTCTTCAGGTAATCCTGTTTCATGGCTTTGGGATTTAGGAGATGGAAATACTTCTGCAGAAAGCAATTTTTATCATACTTACAGCGATACGGGTACATTTATTGTAAAATTACTAATAAGCAACATGTTTGGCTGCACCGACTCATTGTTTAAAAATGTAACTATAAAACCACATCCGAAAATATTTGCACCTAATGCATTTTCACCAAACGGTGATGGTCTTAATGATATTTTTAATGTAAAAGCAAATGGTATTGAAGAATTTTCCATGAGCATATACAACAGATGGGGTGAAATGATTTTCTTTACAAATGATATAAGTGAGGGCTGGGACGGCAAGGATGCTCCTGTTGGAACTTATGTTTATTACATTGCCTATAAAAATAATTTAGGTGCAAACTCTGAGATTTATGGTAAGGTGACTCTGATAAGGTAGTTTAACCCAATAATAAAAACCTTATGAAAAAACATTTACTTATTATAATTGTATTAACATTGATTCTATATAATGTGAATGCTCAGATTGATATAAGACAAACATTTGGGAATGACAGTTGTGATTATAGACTTGAAATTAATCCAGA
>JAUXFX010000174.1 GCA_030622635.1 Bacteroidota bacterium | reverse complement strand
TTTTTTCTTTTTAGCTTCAACAGTATTTGAAACCAATAAAAACCCGATTATCATTATAATCAGAGTAGTTTTGATTTTTAATTTTTTTGTCATAATTGTGTTGATATTTATAAATTTATGTTTTGTTTAAAAAACCCTTTTTTGTATAAAAAAACAGGAACACTGGAATTCAGTTAAAGTAATTCTTCCGCCATCAAATACCCATGTGCCGTAGCATAGATAATTGACCGTGTATAACCAGAGCAATCCCCGATAAATTTCAAATTTTTAAATTTATTATTATTTAATGTATAGGAATAAAATTTTATTTCAGGGGCATAAACCAGATTATCAGTGTTTGAAATTCCGGGGATAACTTCGTTAAGATTTTCAATAAAGTCAATAACACTTTCAATAATTCTTCTCGGGTAAGCTAAGTTAATATCGCCCAAAATAAAATTACTTTCATCCAATGTAGGTTGAACACGATATAAATTTTTTGTTCTTTTTGAATCTTTAAAATGGCTGTATGTTTGAAGTATTACTTTGTCGCCACCAAGAAGGTTTGTCAATTTTGCAATATTTGAACCATAACCGATAGGATCGTTAAAAGGTTCTGTTAATTGAACGGTTGTCAGAACTGCAAAGTTAGTGTTCTTGCTTTTATCTTTTATTTTTGAATGCCCGTTCACTGTTGTAAAATCACCATAATTTTCAGTTACCACATATCCTGAAGGATTATTACAAAATGTACGAACCATATAACCGGTCTTACTTTTATACTTTACTTTAAATTCGTACATTTCTTTGTTCAGTTCTTCTACGATATGGTCGGGGAGTTCAAATCGTATTCCAAGATCAACTTTTGTGCTGTCAAGAACAATTTCGGGAAAATCTTTAACAATGGTTTTTATTAACTTATGACCACTTCTGCCAACTGCTACGATAACATTATCAAAAGTTTTTTTATTATCCAACCGGAACATTCCATTCAAAAAATCAATTTTATTTATCTGTTTTTCAAAATGGAAATGGATGTTTTTATTAGATTCATATTCATGAAAAATATTATATAAAATTTCTTTCAATTGTTCTGTGCCAAGATGATAAAAATCAGAAGCAACAGGCTGAAATCCTTTTGCATAGAATTTTTTATAATACTCAATATTTGAGAATGACTGTCCGGTTTCAACACTTTTATTCCGTGTTTTATTTATCCAGAAATCAACTAATTTCTTTTGTAACTCAATATCAATTTCAAGATCACCTCCCATTTCTTTTGAAACAAACAGTTTTCCGTCAGCACGTATTCCTGAAATACTTGAAGAATAAATATCCTTGCTTTTTTCAAAAACATGAATTTCAACATCTGTATCTTTTATCCTTTCAATAAACCCGATAGCAGCAGCTCCAAATCCAATAATTGCAATTTTCATTTTTTTATGATTTTTTAGAAATTCAAAGATAAAAAAATAATATTTGACATCTATTATAATTTTTATTATATTTACGAACTCAATTATTAACCTATTAAATTTTTTTATTATGAGCGACAGTATTTACAAAATTATTGAAGTAGTTGGCACCAGCGAAGTATCATGGGAAGATGCAGCTAATAAGGCTATTGAAAGAGCTGCTAAAACTCTTGAAGATTTACGCATAGCAGAAGTTACCTCACAAGACCTTAAAATTGATGACGGCAAAATAGTTGCTTACAGAACAAGATTAAGATTATCTTTCAGATTCCGTGATTGATCTGAATGAACTACTACGCCGCAACCAATGGGATATCCCGTTGGTTTAATGAATTACTTTTTATACCAGAAAAAGAAACGCTGCTGTTCAAGTTTCTGTTTTTTGGTTTTTGCTGTATATACAGGTTTTAATGTATATGGGTCATAACCTGTATAATATATTGCAGTTGACAAGGTCATTGGAGTTGGTGTAAAATCCTGAACCTGCTCCAGCTTAAATCCTAATTTTTTTGTTTCAGCAGCAAGTTCTGCCATATCTTCCAGCGTACAGGCAGGATGACTTGAAATAAAATAAGGAACAAGTTGCTGATTTAATTTATTTTTTTGATTGATCCTGTCAAATATTTTTTTGAATTCATAAAAATATTTAAAAGAAGTTTTTCTCATTTGTTTTAAAACCTTGCCGGATGTATGCTCGGGAGCAACTTTTAACCTGCCAGAAACATGATGAACAATCAGTTGTTTGATGTATTCATCACAACTATTTTTCCTGGTATCCTGTTCCGATTTTCCAACCACCATATCATACCTGATACCACTGCTTATAAATGCTTTCTTTACCTTGGGAAAAGAAGCAACTTTCCTGTAAATATCAATTAATGGCTTATGGTTTGTATTCAGGTTTTTACAAACATCTGGGAAAATACAACTTGGCCTTTTGCATTTCTCGCAAATTGAAATATCATTTCCTTTCATTTTATACATATTGGCAGTAGGTCCTCCCAAATCGCTGATATATCCTTTAAAATCCGGCATTCTTGTAATTTTATCCACTTCATTTAAAATTGATTTTTCCGATCTGCTTGCTACAAATTTCCCTTGATGAGCCGAAATCGTACAAAAGCTGCAACCTCCAAAACAACCTCTGTGCAAATTTACAGAATGCCTTATCATTTCATAAGCCGGAATTATGCCACGCTTTTTATATTTGGGATGAGGCAAACGTGTAAATGGCAGGTCAAAGGAAGCATCAATTTCTTTTTCAGTCATAACAGGAAAAGGAGGATTGATAACCAAAGTTTGCTTACCGGTTTTTTGTATTAAACGTTTTGGGTGAATTTTATTTGATTCCTGCTCAATGATCTTAAAATTTGTTGCAAAAGTTTTTTTATCTTTCAGGCAATCTTCATGTGAAGCCAGTTCAAATGTTTCCCTGTTTTTATTTTTTGGTATAATATTTTTTTCTGATAATAAAAAAGCTGTTTGAGGGATTGTATTTAATGAAGAAACCGGAATATTTTTATCAAGTAAATGAAGGATTTGTTTTATTGCCAGTTCGCCCATTCCATAAACAAGAATATCTGCATCACTTTCATAAAGTATTGAAGGTTTTAATTTATCCGACCAGTAATCATAATGAGTAACTCTTCTTAAAGATGCTTCAACACCACCGATAATCACAGGTACATCAGGATAAAGTTTTTTCAGGATTTTGGAATACACAACCGTAGCATAATCAGGTCTGAAGCCGGCTTTTCCTCCTGGAGTGTATGCATCATTTGAACGAAGTCGTTTATTGGCAGTATAATGATTCACCATTGAATCCATACACCCTGCTGTAACACCGAAAAATAATCGCGGTTTCCCAAGCTTTTTAAAATCCCTCAGGTCATCTTTCCAATTTGGTTGCGGAACGATTGCCACCCTGAAACCTTCATTTTCAATTATCCTTGCAATTACAGCATGTCCAAAAGAAGGATGGTCAACATAAGCATCACCTGAAAAAATTATTACATCCAATTCATCCCAGCTATGTTTTTCAACTTCTTTTTTTGTTGTTGGAAGCCAATCGGTTATTTCATAATCGGAGTTTTGCATCTACACATTTAAGCATTTAATCATTCACTCATTTAAGTTTAATTTTTTTCGTGATACGCCTGCCCCATAACGAAGTGTATCGGGGATGTAATCCGTGTTCCATTTTTTATAATAGACCGTCAATAGCTTTCAATTCGTCAGCAGACAGCTCCTTGCGTTCTCCTAATAATCCGGTTATTAATGTTATCTTAGCAGAAGCTTCAAATATTTCAAGGCGGTCGAATGCTTCGAGCAGTGTTTTACCAACAGTCAAAACACCGTGATTTTTCATTAAAACTACATTACCATTTAAGGTCGCTTCCGAAACTATTTCTGCAAGTTTTTCAGAACCCATCAAAGCATATTTTGCATAAACCGGATCACCGATAACAAATCTTGCTTCGCCATTAAGTTTGCAATTAATTTTTTTGTTTGTAGCCGAAAAACTTGTTGCACAAGATGGGTGAGCATGAACAACAGCTTTTATATCAGGACGCTTTTTATAAATGGATAAATGCATCCCCGTTTCCATACTTGGCTTTAATTCGGGAGTACGGTTTTCCCCGTCAACAGTTACAATTCCTATTTGTTCAGGTGTAAGTCTGGCTTTATCCAATTGCGATGGAGTGATCAAAACATTTTTTTCATCTACTCTAAAACTGATATTACCACCCGAACAAGTGGTTAGTTTTTGCTCGTATAATCGTCGCATAAAATAAGCGACTTCTTTTCTTTCGGATTGAAAATTCATAAATACAAATTTTAATATGATTTTTTGTAATACTGATAAAGATTTTAGAATTTATTTTAAAAATAACAAATTACAGGCACCAACCAGCTACTTGTCATAATGGTACCTGCAACTATAAATCAGAATCTTTTTTTCTTCAACTTGATATACTAATCTATGTTCTCTGTCAATTCGTCTTGACCAGAATCCTGACAAATCATATTTTAACGGTTCAGGCTTTCCTTTTCCTTCAAATGGTGTTTTTTGTATATCTTTTATCAATTCATTTATTTTCCGTAGCATTTTTTTATCATTAGTTTGCCAGAAAATATAGTCTTCCCATGAGTTTTTTGAAAACATAATCTTCATCATTCTTCAATTAATTCATTGCTAACTATCTTTCCTTCTCTCATTTGTTGAATTGATTCGTATAATCTATCGGCATTTGCTTTTGAACTCAATAAGTGAACAGTTTCCATTATTGAATTATATTCATCTAATGAAATCATTACTGTTCCTTTACCAATCCCTCTCTTTATTATCAGAGTTTCATTATTTTCCTCTACATTATCCAGAAATTTCTTTAGACTTGTACGGAACTCAGTATAATTTGCAGCTATCATTGTAAATTTTGTTTAAGTTATTAATAAAGTACAAATATACGTACTTATTTTGGGAATATCAAAGTTTTTAAGTAATTATTTTACACAGTAAAAATTATAGTAAATATTCATAGCTTTATGTATGTTTTTATTTGCGCAAGGTACTGGAGTTTGTCCATTATCGCAAATAAAACGAGTTTAATTATTGACATCAATGCTTTCTTCGGAAATAAGCACTGGTTCGTAGGGCGGGTCAGGATTACCACTGTTACTATTCAGATTATATTGATATAGCATAACAACATCAAGATCCGAACCTGTCCATTCTGCAGGATTGATAATCAGATAGGTTCGTACCCTATGGCTACAATCGTTGGCATTGACCCATGAACCGGAGTTTGCGTAAATACTCGTATATTGTTTCCCTGGTGGATAGACTTCCTGCATGGGCTCATGTGTATGTCAGAACGCAACAACCTTGTATGCAGTTGGTGCCGGCGGTTGTTTCATATACTCCGTTTTTGCTGCAATAAAGAGGTCGCTGTGGCCATTCCATATTGCCTGTAAGCAACATTCGATTGGAACAGGAACGGCATTCTTTACCTGTGTTGCCGGCCAAAAGTCTTCAATGTTAGCAGCGAACATTTCTTCCACGCCATTAAATGAGAATGGATCAGAATAACTATCAATTCCTCCCATCAGGATATTTGTCGAATCCATCAAAGGTACCTGCATATCAAAATACAATATACAATATAAACAAGCAATATCCCATGCAGCCCTGAATTCGAATGATCCCTCAACTGCCATTGCTTCTTTATAAGTCTGTGACGACAATCCCTGCGCGTATAACCTTGAAATAAAATATCCCGGAGGCAGTATATGACCAGGATTTACCAGTGAATGAGGACAATTGAAAAAATCATACCGATGACCATGCTCCATGATTATGCCATTGACGGGCGAATACTTTCCAAGTCCGGCTACATCCCCTGCCCATGTGACATGTGGTATAATTTCCTCCATGATGTCTTGCGTCATCAGCATGTCATGATTGCCGGGAACATATACAAGCTAGATTTCTTCATTTAATGCTATTGCTCTTAGTTTATCGAATATCAGGCTGTTAGCCGGTGAACCTGCAATTGCCAGAAAGTATTCTTTTGAATTGTTAATACCTGCATTGGAATCAAATGGCGATACAGTGTATGGAACCAACCACTCGTCAAACAGATCCCCAAGAATTACCAATACCCTTACATTATCACCATTAATAATAGTATCCAGAAAACTCTCCAATGCTTTTGCATTTTTGCCGAACCAGCAATAGTTCCCTGACATTGCTCTTGAGTCTCCCATGTGGATGTCACTGATGCAAGCTATTGAATTTCGTTGTGTGCTACCGATTGAAGTTAATTTTGTTGTTGTTCTCAGTTCTATCATCTTATTCTGTTTCAGACTTTCACCGGAAGTAGATTTCAGACCTGTTGTTATGGTTAACAAATACTTCCAGCCGTCACTCAATTGAAAATCAGAATAAAACGCTATCAATACTTTTCTTCCTGAAATTGCCAGGTCGTAATGCGAGCTTAGTGAACCTGACTTGTCCGAAAAGGTAATATTACCGGCAACTGTTCCTGTATCTATCGGCAAACTGAATTCCATTTCAATAGATCGCTCATGGTGTTTCAGTTGGTAATACAGGTCGTGTTTTAGGGTTAACCTAAGATGTTAAAAATCTTCACTTTTAGGAAAAAAGTTCCCCCCATTTTTTGTATCACGCTGCTAATAAAGCTTTTCGCTTTTGAAATAAGCTAACTCCTATGTTTTGCCGAGAC
>JAUXFX010000015.1 GCA_030622635.1 Bacteroidota bacterium | reverse complement strand
CAAAGACGCTGCAACATTTGATTTTTATGTTGTTTGGGTTGGATGTACATTAGGAATGAGAAATGAGAAATGAGTTATGAGTGATGAGTAATGAGGAATGAGAAATGAGAAATGAGTTATGAGTGATGAGTAATGAGAAATTGGGAATTCTAAATTCTAAATTCTAAAATCATAAATCTAAAATATGACACGCAACGAAGCATTGAATTTACTTCACCAATACATTAAAAATGATAAGATGCTTAATCATTGTTATGCTTCTGAAGTTGTAATGGAAGCATTGGCTAAGAGATTAGGCAGGGATGAAAAAAAATGGGCATTAGCAGGTTTACTTCACGATCTGGATGTTGAACTTGTGAATACCGACCCAAAAATTCATGGACTGGAAACAGCAAGAATACTTGAAGAAAAAGTTGTTAACATATAAAAAGTTAAAAATTAAATAAAAATATTTAAAATAAATAATAAAAAAAAATACTTTTGTTTTAATATGTTCAGAAAAATCCCTTCATTCTTAAAGAACAAGTTTTTTTACACTGCTTTGGCATTTATTGTATGGATGTTGTTTTTTGATCAAAATAATTTTATTTCACAGTTTGGGCTATTGTCTGACCTTCGCGAAGTAGAAAATGAAAAACATTATTATCTTCAGGAAATAGAAAGTGATAAAAAAGCTACCGAAGAATTAATGACAGATACTATTACCTTAGAGAAATTTGCCCGAGAAAAATATATGATGAAAAGAGATAATGAAGATATATTTTTAATAGTCAGGGATGAAGAGAAATGAATGAATGGTTAAATGATTGAATGATTATCAAAATTTTAAAAGTTGTCCATCAGAAAACTACTAAGTTCCTGTCCATAAAGCCGAAATTTTTTTGAATTAATTCTGAAAGCTTTCAGCGATTTTTTATATATTTTAAATTAGATTAAATATTTATTTCGACATTAACAACACTCAATAAACAACACACAATAATCAATAAACAAGTAAAAATTTATAAAAGTATTGAAACTGCGAAGTCAAATATGTAGAAATAATGTAAATCCATCCATACGGACTCCCTTTGGTCATACGTACTCCCTTTGGTCGTTGAATATTGTATGTTGAGTGTTGAATGTTTTATTTTATAAATACTCACTACAAATAACATAGAGCCCAAATAAGCTTGTTGTAAAAAAACCTTATCTTAAACAAATAACAAAACTTGTCCATCCATATGGATTCCTTACAGTCACATGAAGCGAAGCAAACGACACGAAGTTAATATGTATGTATCCGTATGGATAGATGACCTAAATTGTTTTGGTCATTATGAATTTTTGAATTTGGTTCATTGGAAATTATTTGTTATTTGATTATTGAATTTTGTAATTTTATAAATTTTATAATATTTCGTTTACGATAGATCAGGATATCTGAAGCTATTAATTTTAATTACTATGAAATTCCCATGGGGTCATAACAGACGCTTTAATGCTTATTCAAATTATTTTTTAAAAGAGTTTGGTGAACGGGTTCAAAAACTCAGCATTGATGCAGGTTTCACTTGTCCTAATCGTGATGGAACCGTAGGAACAGGTGGTTGTACTTATTGCAATAACGGCGCATTTAATCCTTCGTACTGCACACCTTCAAAATCAATAAGTCAACAAATTACTGAGGGCATTGAGTTTCACCAAAAACGTTACAGGAGAGCAAATAAATATCTTGCTTATTTTCAGCCTTTTTCCAATACTTACGCTTCTTTGGATAAATTAAGAAATATTTATAATGAGGCATTAAAATTTCCGGAAGTTATTGGTCTTGTTATTGGTACCCGCCCTGATTGTATTGATGACGAAAAACTTGATTTTTTACAGAAATTATCAGAAAAATTCTACATAATTGTTGAGTATGGTATTGAATCGTGTTATGATAAAACATTAGAACGTGTTAACAGGGGGCATAGTTTTGAACAATCCATAGAAGCGATTACAAAAACTGCAGAAAGAGGAATTAAAACCGGAGCGCATATAATTTTTGGATTACCCGGTGAAACAAAACAGGAGATGCTTGATGAAGCTGACATTTTATCTGAACTTCCTTTGAACAATATAAAATTTCATCAGCTTCAGATAATTAAAGATACTGAAATGGCAAAAGAATATAGTGAGAAGCCGGAAAATTTCAACTTATTTTCTCTTGATGAATATATTGATTTTATAATTACTTTTCTTGAAAGATTAACTCCTGATATTGTTATTGAACGTTTTGCCGGTGAAGTTCCACCACGATTTTTATCCGGTCCCGGCTGGGGTCTGATAAGAAACGACCAAATCCTGAATTTGATTGAAAAAAAACTTGCTGAAAAAAATACATGGCAAGGAAGGAGAAAAATGAGATAGGCTATATATTCAAAAATTTTATTTCAAAAAATTATTCTGATTTACCATTCATTTTAATAAATATTATATATATTTGCTACAATTAAATAAACATTAATATTAACCAAAAAATTTTATCATGAAAAAAATTTTACTTCTAACAACAGCATTGTTTGTAATTTGCTTAACCACAAGAGCTCAGGACACTCTTTATATTGATGATTTTGAGTCATATACTCTTGGCGAGTATTTAGCAGTTCAGTCAAGTTGGTGGACAACATGGAGCGGAGGAACAGGTGGTTCTGAAGACGCTCTAATCAGCGACGAGCAAGCTCTGAGTCCAACACAATCAGTAAAAGTTGAAGGTTCAACCGATTTGATTTTGCCATTTGGAGATCAAATATCAGGTCAATACCAGGTAAACTTTTATTATTATATCCCAAGCGGATATGCAGGTTATTATAATTTTCAGCACTTTGAATCTCCTGGTGTTGAATGGGCTTTGGAAGTGTATTTTGGTGAAACCGGAGATGGATTTATTCATGCAGGTGGACAAAATGCAGCATTTTTTGATTACAACCACGACGAATGGATACTCTGTGAAAATATCATTGACCTGGATAATGATCTTGGTGAACTATGGATTGCCGGCACATTTATTCATTCATGGCAATGGAGCTTGACTTCACAAGGAAATCCGGGAGCAAATCAGTTAGGTGGCCTGGATATTTTTGCAGGTGCTCCTACAGGAGAAACCCCATTATTTTATATGGACGACATAATCTGGCTTGAGGTTGAACCAAGCACTGACCCGGTAATTGAAGTAACTCCCGATATTTTTAACGAAATTATTGAACCCGGACAAGTTGCAACGCAGCCAATGACCATTGCTAATATTGGAGTTGGTGAACTGGAATTTGATATTGCGATTGTTTATAATATTGCAGCCGGCGAAAAATCACAACCATTAACTTCAAATAATTACAGAAAAACTTATTCAAAAGCTCTTTTATCAAGTAATCAAGTAATTGAAGACCCCCATTACAATCCATCGGCTTCAACTCCTGCTCCGTCTGATGATGTAATTTTACACTACGACGGAGATAATAATTCGGCAATAGGGCTGACAAACCCTGCTGAATTTCAGGTAGCTGCAATGTTCCCGAATTCCTTAACCGTTCCGCATGCCGGCATGGAACTTACTTCTATTGAAATATTTATAAATGACCCTGCAGATGCATTTGCATTAAGGGTTTATGGACAGGGAAATTCTTATGAACCCGGCGAATTACTTGTTGATCAAGCTTTTACTCCTGTTGCTTATGCATGGAATACTATTGCTTTAGATGTACCTGTTGTGATTACCGGTGAAGATATCTGGGTTGGTTATTGGATAAACCAAACAGTTACGGATATTTTCCCTGCAGGAGTTGATATGGGACCTGCCGATCCTAATGGTAATTGGATAAAATCAGCTATTGCCTGGACTCATCTTTCTTATGATTATAATTGGAATATCAGGGCACATTTAACAGGAGAACCAATAGAACAATGGTTATCAGTTGACCCGGTTTCAGGTACTGTTTTACCTGATAACCCCGAAGAAGTTACAGTTACTTTTGACGCTACTAACCTGGTAATAGGTGCTTATGCAGCTGAATTGCAGATTAACAATAATGACCCTGTTACACCACAATTTATTGTTCCGGTTACTTTAGATGTAGCAGTTGGGATTAATGAAGTTGATAAAAATGAAGCTGTTTTGATTTATCCTAACCCGGCTACCGATTTTATAAATATCAGTTCAACATCTGAAATCAATTCTGTAAAATTAATTAATTATATTGGCCAAACCATTCTTAACAAAATTGTTAAAAATCAAAAAGTCAGAATAAACACCGCTGATTTTAATGCCGGAATTTACTTCCTGCAGATAAAAACAAATAACGGATTGGTTACAAAACAGATTATTATTAAATAAATGAATAACTGATTTTAACTGTCTTTTTTAGAACAGATTAATTAGTGCTTGTCCATAAAGTCAAACAATTTTTGAATTAATCCCGATAGCTATCGGGACCAAATAACAAATAACAAAAAACAAAACTTGTCCGTATGGATAAATTCCAAATATCAATGATCAAAACTTGTCCGTATGGATGTTCAAAACAACTATGAAACTGTTTTGGTCATTGAATTTTTGGTCATTGAGATTTATTTGCATTTTGGTGCTTGTAATTTGTTATTTATAATATTTATTTAAACTTTCGGACTTTAAAGACCGACTCTAAATAGGCTGTCTTAAAAGTAGTTTTAACCTTTGAGATAGCCTATTTTCTTTTTTATTTACTAATCACTATTTTACTTATCTTACTGAATCCTTCCTAATTTAAATTATAGAAATATATACCTGATTTGGTATTCCCTTATTACCATTGTATATTGTCTGTAGGTGTTTATTTATATGTTACTTTGTCTTGATACAAAGTAACCAAAAATCAAGAAAAAACGAAGCTATCTCCCTACAAGGCTTACCCACGCCCGCCGTTTTTTCGTGCCACCGCACTTAAAAAAAATACCGGGTTTTATTTCAGAATTAATATTTTACCTCTTTCAATTGTGTTTAAGCCGCTTTGAATGCAATAAAAGTACGTACCGCTTGACATCTCTCTGGTATCCCATACTGTTTTTTCGTTTTTTATGGGCAGCGTTTCCACTACCTGCCCGAAAACATCATTTATCAAAATGATATTCTTCCCCCTATTTTGTGGGATTGAGGAGGGTATCTCAAACACAACATAATCAGTTGCAGGATTGGGATATACCTTTATTGCTTTATCATTTGTTATATTGTTAATGATGTTTGTTGAGGTATCTATAATTTCAAATACCCAAAAATCTGGATAATTACCGGCATGAGGCGTACATTCAACATCATAGGAAGGACAGTAATCTGTTTGACCGGCAATTACATAATTATTATCACTTTTTTTAAATACTCCAAATTCCAATCTTTCGTCTCCTATTCCTCCTATACATTGCTGCCACAAAAGCACCCCCTCATTGCTTAATTTTACTATCCAGATGTCATGATCATACTCACTTAAGGTGTGATTGCCGTCAACATCACCATCATGCGATTGAGTACAACCAATTATTATAAATCCTGAATCTTCTGTCAGTAAAATATTTTCAGCACCTTCATACCTTGAACCTCCAATGCATTTCTGCCAGATAATATTGCCAAATAAATCAATTTTAACAACCCATATATCACCTGTTTCACCCGTTATACCATGATGACCTGAAACATCTCCATCATTTGAAAGTGTGTAAGCAACGAAAACATAGCCGTCATCTATTTCCAGTAATCCGGTAATACCTTCATCCTCACTACCTCCGTAACAATTCTGCCACTCGATGTTTCTCAAAGAATCCAGTTTAAAAAGTATTGCTTCTGCTTTGTAGCTATGTGGCACACAAGTTAAATTACCACCTTCGTCTATACGAGATGAACCACCCACAAGGTATCCTCCATCACTTGTTTGTATAATAGCCTGTCCGACATCCATCCCTGAAGTACCAATAGTAAAATCCCATTCTTTTTCACCATTGCTGTCTAATTTTACCATCCACATATCATATAGTCCGTAATAAACGCTTATATCACCATCTTCAGAACCTGTCCAGCCAAAGGCTAATATGCCACCATCGTCGGTCGTTGTTCCTGTCCACATTTGATCAAGCATATTGCCACCCAATATTTTTCCCCATAAAATATTGCCTACACTATCAATTTTTAGTATCCAGTAATCATTACTGCCTGGATATGGATCATAGGATATATCTCCATCTGAAGAACAAGATGCACCTAATATATAATATGAATTATTATCGCTTCGAAATATTCTATAGCCTCCGTCATCCAATGACCCTCCATAGCTTTTTTCCCAAATTAAAGTACCTATACTATCTGTTTGCATTATCCAAACATCATTATTGCCATGATTAAAAGTTACATCTCCGTCATTAGATCCTGTAAAGCCAACAATTAGATAATCATTGTATTTATTAATGATGTCCCTTGAAAGATCTATCTTTGAACCACCAAAACAATTTTGCCATTCAATAATCATATTTTGGCAAAATGCATAATTTACAAAAGTAATTAGAGTAATTAGGAATAGTAAAAATATTATTTGCTTTTTCATTAAAACCTCCTCTGCCTTCGGCATCTCTCCCAAAAGGGAAAGACTAAAAGGCATTTTTTTCTATTTGTTAATAATAAAAACAAATATACTATTTTTAATTTGCTTTTAAAAACATTTTATTATATTTTTGCTCAAAACAATAAATATAGTATTAACCAAAATTTATTAATTATGAAAAAATTTACTTTTTTAATTTTTGTGATGCTTATATCATCAGCAGTTGTTTTTGCACAGACAACACAAAAGAAAATCACAAAATCAGAACAAGGCTATTCGCAAGTTCTGACAAAAACTACGCCCAAAATTGTTAATAATAACAATCCAAATAGCAGGGCAACAGATTACACTATTGATTTTGAGGATGAGGTTGAGTGGACATTTGTTTTTGATCCATGGACAGTAAATGACGTTGATGGGCTTGGTACTTATGGATTTACTGATTATGATTTTCCAAATGAACATGAGCCGATGGCTTACATTGTTTTTGATCCTGACTTAACTACTCCTCCTATGACAGATGATCCCGAAATTCAACCTCATTCCGGTGAAAAATTCGGTGCATGTATGGCTTCTGTTCCAAGTGGTACTCAAGGTAACGACGACTGGTTTATATCACCGTTTGTTTCACTTGGTTCTGGTCCTTCAGTTACTTTCTGGGCAAAAACTTATACAGATGCTTATGGCTTAGAAAAATTTAATGTTGGTGTTTCAACTTTAACTAATGATCCTGCAGACTTTACAATAATATCAGGTGCTACTCCACTTGAAGCTCCTATGGCCTGGACTGAATATACATTTGACCTCTCAGCTTATGAAGGTCAGGATATTTATTTCGCAATTCAATGTGTTTCTTTTGATGCATTTGTATTTATGATAGATGATATTGTAATTGACCCGGGTACATCATGCTTCCCTTACTTTGATGCTTTTGAATCATACATTGCAGATGACTATCTTGCATTACAAGCTGGTTGCTGGACAACATGGAGCGGCGCTCCAGGTACAAGTGAAGACGCTTTTGTAGTTACAACTGAAGCTTATAGCGGAGTTCAATCTGTAAAGGTTGATGGTTCTGCAACCGATTTAATATTTCCTTTAGGTGATAAAACCGAAGGAAAATATGTTGTTAGTATGGATATGCTTATTGCAGATGGCTATGGCGGATACTACAATCTTATGCATTCGTTTGGCGCCACCAATGAATGGGCAATAGAAGTTTATTTTGCTTCCGATGGAACAGGATACATACATGCAGGAGGTTCTAATGCTGCAACATTTGTATATCCTAACGGAGATTGGTTCAATGCAAGAATATATGTTGACCTTGACCTTGATTGGGCAACGTATTTAATAAATGATGAATTTGTTCATGCATGGCAATGGAGCCTTACTTCCGGAGGTGACCCGGGAATGAATCAACTTGGTGTTGTTGATATATTTGCTGCTGCTCCTCCAGGTGATGATGTTTTGTTTTATTTTGATAACTTCTATTATTATTTTGATGACGGATGTGAAGATTTTGAAGATTATATTGTTGATGAATATGTTGGTCTGCAATCACCATGGTGGACAACATGGAGCTATAATCCCGGAAGTTCAGAAGACGCACTTGTAACTTTTGCAACCGATCCTTATACATCATTGTTAATTGATGCCGGTACAGACCTTGTAAGGCCATTCAACTACCAAAACTTTACAGATTGTAAATATGGCGCTTATTTCTGGTTTATGGTTGCAGATGGATATTGCGGATATTTCAACCTACAGAAAGATATAGTACCAGGTATTGAATGGGGTATGCAGATGTTGTGGGATGTTGACGGTATAGGTACAATCGATGCCGGTGGTGCAGCTGCAGCAACATTCCCATTTACCTTTGATACTTGGTATTTTGTTGAACTTATTGTGGATATTGATAATGACCTTGGTGAAATTTGGATAGATGGGAATCTGATTTGGCAATGGCAATGGACGCTTGGATGCTTTGGAGATCCTGGTGCAAATACTCTTGGAGGTATGAATGTTTATGCATGGGCTTCAGCAGGTAATTCACCACTGGCATACTTTGACGACCTTTGCTTTGAACAACTTACATACGTTGGAATTGGTGAAAATATTGAAGTAAATTCCAATATCAGTGTTTATCCGAATCCTGCAAATGATTTTGTTAATATTGAATCTTCAGCTAATATTAATGAAGTTAAGATATTTAACAATCTCGGTCAGATTGTTTATTCACAAAATGTTGATAATAACTTTGTAAGGATTAATACAGAAGAATTTATTACAGGTATTTATCACATTCAAATCAATTCTCAGGACGGAATAAAAACTCAAAAACTGGTTATTAAATAATTAGTAACATATAACATAAAAAAGGGGCTTCTGCCCCTTTTTTTATTCATCAGGATTTTTTTCCCTGGGAAAACGCTTTGCTTCTTTTAATGCTTTACTGATAACCCATTCAATTTGCCCGTTTGTACTCCTGAATTCATCAGTAGCCCATTTCTCAATTGCTTTCATAATTTCAGGATTTATCCTAAGCACAAATGCTTTTTTCTTAGCCATAATTTCTTAACTCAGTTATACATCTAACGGGGTAAAATTGGATATTTTTTTTCAGTCTCCAATCTCCAGTCTTCAGTCTCCAATCTCCAGTCTTCAGTCTCCAGTCTCCAGTCTTAAGTCAGTTTTCAATCAACGAACAAACATTTGATGACTGCTAACTTCCAACTACCTACTACCGACTGCCGACTGCCGACTGCAAAGGGTTCATATCTATTTATAAAATGTAATAATTTATCCCGTTTTTTGTATAATTAAATGATTTATATTATTATAAATAGCTTTTGTTACAAGGTGTTTTCATTGTTCTTTAATAAAATCAACTATCACTTCAATTAATTCCTTTTTCACCGGCAAATCAGGTTGACTATATGTTGAAATATTTTTTTGTCTGTCTGCTTCTGCCTCTTTTAAGATATGATTCATTCCTTCAATTATTTCCAATTTTGCATTTTTATTTGCTTTTAATAAATTATTTGCATCATCAACACTAACCTGAATGTCAGTTGTTCCTTGCACGATTAGCACCGGCTGTTTTAATTTATTAATTTCATTTTGAGGGTCATATTTGAACCATGAAATTATATACGGTTGCACACTTGGCCTGAACAATGTGTATAGCATTGGGTCAACATTATCAACTGTTTTCCCCTGTACTAAACTGTCAATAATTGGGAAGGCAGCGTCAATAACAATTTGTGGCTGAGATTTAAGCTGTTCCTTAAGAGTTTTATCTGCTGACTGACCAACACCGGCAATTGAAACATAAATATCAACAGCTGCTTTCTGAGCGGCAATCATCCCGATTAAAGAACCTTCGCTATGACCAATTACAACAATCTTGTTAAATTGTTTTTCCTGTTTCAATAATTCAATCCAGGCTACTGCATCATCAATATAGTTTTCAAAACGCAATTCTTTTTCATCTAATCCGGCTAATATGCTTGCTGCAATTCCTCTTTTATCATATCTTAATGAAGCAATATTATTTTTACAAAGTTCTTCTGCTAACATTTTTAATGAATTATTTTTCATCATTGGATTATTGCCATCTCTATCTGTTGGCCCTGAACCTGCAATTAATAATGCTACCGGAATATTTGACAAATTATCAGGAATTAAAAGAGTTCCTTCAATATTTCCCGATTTAGTTTTTAGAGTAACAGATTTTTCTGTGTTTTTTGTTTCTTTTTCCTGCTGAGCAACTAAGCTAAATGTTGCCAGTAAAAAAATAATTAATAATAAATTTTTCGTTTTCATCTTGTTTTTTTTTAGTTAAGTCTGAATCTACTGATGTAACGTTCCGGTATTAATAACCGGACTTGCATCTTTATCAGAACAAAGAACTACCATTAAATTACTGACCATAACTGCTTTTTGATCTTCATCAAGTTCAATAAGCTCTTTTTCTGAAAGTTGTTCAAGAGCCATTTCAACCATAC
Organism: Bacteroidota bacterium; assembly: GCA_030622635.1. Classification (GTDB taxonomy): domain Bacteria; phylum Bacteroidota; class Bacteroidia; order Bacteroidales; family JADFUO01; genus JADFUO01. Next base: position 20,519 of record JAUXFX010000015.1, on the reverse strand, counting down.
TTACCGCGCCTTCAACAATCTTGTATCTTGCTGCTACAATAGCTGTTGCCTGTTGTCTTCTTAACATAGCTCCTGCAATTTCAGATGCATAGGCAAGGTATGCTATTCTTGCTTCAATAACATGAATACCGGCAATCTCAAGCCGTTCGCTTAATTCTTTTTCAAGAACATGATTAACTTCTTCGCCTCCCGAGCGTAAAGTAATTTCTGCCTGTTCATCATCAAAATTATCATAAGGATAATGCCCACCCAATTTCCTTACCGCAGCTTCGCTTTGAATATCAACAAAATGACAATAATCATCAACTTCAAAAGCTGCTTTATAAGTATTTTCAACTTTCCAAACCAAAACAACTCCTATCATAATTGGATTACCAACCTTGTCGTTTACTTTAATCGGGTCGCTGTCAAGATTTCTTGCTCTTAATGAAATCTTTTTTCTTGTAAAAAACGGATTTACCCAAAAGAAACCATTCTTTTTGATAGTTCCTTTATAAGTACCGAATAAAACCAATACACTTGATTCATTGGGATTTACGATTACAAATCCGCCCAAACAAAACATGCCAAATGCTAAAATAATTGCGAGTAAAAACATTTTCATAAAAATCATTCCCAAAACAGGTATAATGATTAAGATAAGGACAATAAATAGCCCTAAATAACCCGAAACCGGTGAATACAATTTTTCTTTTTTCATCTCTTTATAATTTTAATTTGTGTTAATTATATTATTATGATATTAAATTGATATTGCAATGATATAACATAATTTTACAAAAGTCAAGTTTTTTTTAACAAATATTATTATTGAATTGGGAAATAAGGGAAATAAGGGAAATAAGGGAAATAGGGGAAATAGGGGAAATAAGGGAAATAAGGGAAATAAGGGAAATACTCTCATACTTTATACCTTTATACCCTCATACCCTTATCCCTTATACCATTTTTAAAATCTATCCTCAATCACGATAGCTATCGGGAGAGAATAGGAATTGATTAATAAACTGATTAGTTAATATTTTTCACAAATCTGTTATGAGAGAAATGGAATATTTTTTATAAATTTGACGTTTGAAAAATAATTTATTGAATTTTCGCATGTTTAAATAGAAACTTAAATATTAACATTAAATTCGTAAATATCATGATATCACCAATGTTTAGCCATTTACTGATTCCTTTTCTAGTCGGGATGTTTTTGGCGATGAATATGGGAGGAAGCGGAACTTCTCCTTCATTTTCCGTAGCTTATGGTTCAAATATTATCAGGCGGTTTGCCATACCCGGATTATTCGGAATATTTGTATTCATCGGAGCAATAGTTGCGGGTAAAAAGACTGCCTTAACAATGGGGAAAGGCATTATGCCTGCCGATGAAATAACTCTTACAATCGCTACAATTGTATTGTTATCAATTGCAATATCATTATTGATTGCAAATTTAATTGGAGTTCCACAATCAACAAGTCAGTCGGCTGTTTTTGCTTTAAGCGGTCCTGCATTATATCTTAATATGTTTAATTCACATAAGATATTGTATGAAATAATACCTGTATGGTTTATCCTGCCTGTTATTTCTTTTGTTCTGATGTATTTAATAGGCAAGTATCTTTATCCTTTATTAAGACGGGTGGCGGTGATAAAATTTGCTGATGTAACAAATCATCCTGTACTCAGGATGTTGGTAATAATTTCGGCTTGCTATGTTTCATTTGCTATTGGTTCAAACAATGTTGCAAATGCATCAGGTCCTATAGCTTCTATGGTAATAAACGAGCTTAATATTAATCCTGACATGGAAAATAAATTTGTTTTGATAATGATACTTTCCACTTTGATTATAGCACCCTGTTTTGCCATTGGAAGCTCGATATTCGGTAGAAAAATCATTGAAACTACCGGTAAAGGAATTGTGGATATCGGGCCATTGGAAGCTACGATTATTTCAATTGTTACAGCATCATTATTACTGCTTGCATCTATTACAAAAGGAATTCCAACATCATTGGTGCAATTAAATACTTTGGCAATAATTGGTTTGGGAATCTCAAAAATGGGCTGGAAAAAAATTATTGTTAATAAAACTATCAGAAAGTTTTGGATAGTTTGGTTGGCTGCACCGATCTTATCTTTAATATTATCTTTTTCGCTTACCTATCTTGCTGATAATCTTGGGATTTTATACTATTAAAATATAATTATGAAAAAATACAAGCACCTTTTTTTTGATTTAGACCGGACAATCTGGGATTTTGAAAAAAATGCAAAGGAAACTTTCAGCGAGATTTACGATAAGTATAAACTAAAGCAAAAAGGTGTTCCTTCTCTTGAAGAGTTTACAAAAATCTATAACTATTACAATGATATGTTGTGGAGTTATTACAGAGAGGGTAAGATTAAGAAAGAAGTGCTTAGCATTAAACGTTTTAAACTTACTTTAAAAAATTTTGGAATAGATGATGTGTTTTTAGCAACTAACATTGCTGATGATTACGTGACAATCAGTCCTTTGAAAACAAATTTGTTTCCTCATTCACGTGAGGTACTTGAATATTTATATCCAAAATACAAACTGCACCTTATTACTAACGGTTTTGATGAAGTTCAGCAAAAGAAAATTGATGTGTCGGATTTGCGAAAATATTTTAAACAGATAATAACTTCGGAAGACGCAGGTACTAAAAAACCCGAAAAACAAATTTTCCTCTTTGCCTTGTCAAAAGCAAAAGCTAAAATTAATGAAAGCCTGATGATTGGTGATGATTTAAGAGTTGATATAATGGGAGCAAAATCTGCAGGTATTGACCAGGTTTTTGTTAATTACAATAATATTAATCATAATAACGAAATTACTTATGAGGTAAATTCGCTGAAAGAACTGGAAGATTTGCTATAAAATGCCTAACTAAACTTAGCAATAACTGTCTTTCCTCCTCTGACTTCCTGTCTTAATTTTACTTTAATTTTAGCATCAACAGGCAATAATAAGTCAAAGCGTGAACCGAATTTAATTATTCCAATTTCATCACCCTGAACAACTTGCTTGCCAACTTCTGCATTGGATACGATTCTTCTGGCCACTAAACCTGCTATCTGACGAGATAATACGGATTGTTGTTTGCTATTTTCAATAACAATACTTGTTCTTTCGTTTTCTGTAGATGATTTGGGAAGATATGCTGCAAGATATTTTCCGTGATGATGTTTAAAAAAAGTGATATTCCCGCTTATTGGATACCAGTTAACATGCACATTAAGTGGCGACATAAAAACCGATACCTGGATTCTTTTATCTTTAAAATATTCATTTTCTTCAACTTCTTCAATTGCTACAACTTTACCGTCGGCTCCACTTAATATATTGTTATCATTAATTTCAATTATTCTTTTTGGCTGCCTGAAAAACCTTACGATCAAAATAAGGAATATCAAGCCGATGAGATAAAGAAAATAATGTAAAAAAGTTTGAACAGGAAATAATAAATTTATTATTAATACAATAGTCAGTATTGCTATCAGCATAATAAAAATTATTAAGTATCCTTTTTTATGAATTCTCATTTTATGTAAAAAGTTTCAAATAAATAAATACAAAAGGTACTGCCATAAAAACGGCATCAAAGCGGTCTAATATCCCACCATGTCCCGGTAAAATATTTCCGGTGTCTTTAATATTCATACTTCTTTTGAACATTGATTCGGTTAAATCGCCCAATGTACCGAAAACAGTAATGATCAGAGCTATAATTATCCACTGGATACTACTGAGATCATCAAAAAACAATGAAATAATATAAGCTGTTAATATAGCAAAAATTACTCCTCCAAAACTTCCTTCCCAGGTTTTTTTCGGGGAAATTCTTTTAAAAAGCAGATGTCTTCCAAGTGTTTTTCCTGTAAGGTATGCAAAAATATCATGCATCCACAAAATAATAAAAAAACCTAAAAGTTTCTCATATTGAAATATGCCGGGGATAAGTCCGGTGTTAAAAAAGAAATTCAACAATGAAAAAGGTAAAGCAATGTAAATAATTCCCAGTATTGAAAATGATATGTTTGTAAAAGGATTTTTGTTTTTTGAAAATAACTCAATAAAAAAAATAAGTGGGATTGTGGCTAAATTTATCAGTAAAATTTTTAAATCAGCGATATTCATAGCAACTAAGGCCATTGATATGAATAATATGCTACCTGAAAAAATTCCGGTAAATATTTGCGGACGGATAAAGTTTGTTGTTTTAACCAAACTGTAAAATTCCCAAAGTCCTAATATAGTGATTACAAGGAATAGAATAACAAAAGAATACTGATTCCAGATTATTGAACCGATAATCAGAGCTACAAATATTAATCCTGTGATTGTTCTTTTTATAAGGTTTTTCACTCTATATTTTAGTTGCCGGTTAATTCATCATCTTCAATTAAAAAAACGTACATATTTTCAGGCCCGTGTGCACCCATTACAAGTGTTTTTTCAATATCTGCAGTTCTGCTGGGTCCTGTAATTACCGAGATCATTGAAGGTAATTTATTTTTGTATTTTTTCTTTATTTTTTTCAGTGCATCTTTTAAATCGTGAACCAATTGCGAAGTATAAGCCATCACAATATGGGTTTCCGGATAAACATTTAACCTTCTACCTGATTTTTGTCCTGATGAAACCATAACACTTCCAAGTCGTGCAATTAAATATTCACATCCGGTAATTCCCACATTAATATCAAGGAAATCTTTTTCGCTTGATTTAAAGGCTATTCCGCCATTAGATAATAAAGATTGAATTTTTTCGTCAAGGCAAAATATATTATCCAGGTTATTTTCAGAAATAAGTAGTTCCAGATTTTTAATAAATTCGACTTCATTAGTGCAGTAAATAAATTTTCCTGCAATTTTTGTAAATTCCTGTGCAAAAGCAACATCCAGGGTGTCGTCCAATTGTGTATAAACCGGACTCTCAAATTCAACATTCGGATAAGGGTTATCCAATTTGCTGATTAAAGCATTTCTTACCCGTTTTAATATTTTTTCACGTGATGTACTTTCTTCCATAAAAGATCAAAAGTGTTGATTAAAATAAAGTGCCTGTTTGTTCTTTTTCAGGAACTTGTGATTTGCTTTCCTTTTCAACAGTTTTTATATCGGGTTGGTCGTTGGTTTTAGGAGGTGATTTTTTTGTTTTTTTTGATAATTTCTTTTCAGTTTTGACAGGTTCAATAGTTTTTTCATCGTCATAAGGTCTTTTACCGAAAATTATTTCCAGATCTTCGCTAAAAATAACTTCTTTTTCAAGTAACAATGTGGCTAATGTTTTAAGTTTGGATTTGTTTTTCAGTAACAGGTTTTTTGCTCTTTGGTATGCTTTTTCAACCATTTTACTTATTTCCTTATCAATGGTTTCAGCAGTTTTTTCACTGTATGGTTTATGGAAAGAATACTCCTGTTGTCCGGTTGAATCATAATAACTGATATTTCCGATTACTTCGTTTAATCCGAAATAAGTAACCATAGCGAAAGCCTGCTTGGTAACTTTTTCAAGGTCGTTCAAAGCACCTGTAGAAACTTTTCCGAAATTGATCTCTTCTGAAGCTCTGCCACCCAAAGCTGCTGTCATTTCATCAAACATTTGTTCAAAAGTTGTAATTTGCCGTTCTTCGGGTAAATACCATGCAGCACCAAGTGATTTGCCTCTGGGAACAATGGTAACCTTAACAAGCGGATTAGCATATTCAAGCAACCAGCTAACCGATGCATGGCCGGCTTCGTGGTATGCAATAACTTTTTTCTCGTGTTGTGAAATGATTTTATTTCTTTTTTCCAATCCGCCGATAATCCGGTCAATGGCATCCATAAAATCCTGCTTGTCAACAACTTTTTTGTTTTTTCTTGCACCTATCAAAGCCGATTCATTACAAACATTGGCAATATCGGCACCTGAGAAACCCGGTGTTTGTTTTGCAAGGAAATCAATATTAACCGTTTTATTAATTTTTAAAGGTTTCATGTGGACTTTAAAAATTGCTTTTCTTTCTTCCAGATCGGGCAATTCAACATGGATTTGACGGTCAAATCTGCCTGCTCTCATCAATGCTACGTCAAGAATATCGGCACGGTTTGTTGCTGCAAGAATAATTACACCTGTGTTGGTTGCAAAACCGTCCATTTCGGTGAGCAGTTGATTTAAAGTATTTTCTCTTTCGTCGTTAGCGCCGGTCATAGGATTTCTGCCACGTGCACGTCCGATAGCATCAATTTCATCAATAAAAACTATGCATGGAGCTTTTTCTTTTGCTTGCTTAAAAAGATCTCTTACTCTTGAAGCACCCACGCCTACAAACATTTCAACAAAATCGGAACCTGAGATCGAGAAAAACGGAACTTTAGCTTCGCCTGCTACTGCTTTAGCCAATAACGTTTTACCTGTTCCGGGAGGACCAATAAGTAATGCTCCTTTTGGAATCTTTCCGCCTAATTGGGTGTATTTTTCCGGGTTTTTCAGAAAGTCAACAATTTCCATTATCTCAACTTTGGCCTCTTCAAGTCCTGCAACAGCATCAAAATTAGTAGTAATATTTGCATTTTGATCAAATAGCTGTGCCTTGGATTTACCGATATTAAAAATATGTCCGCCGGGACCACCTCCACCACGACTCATCATTCTCATAATTAAAAACCAAACACCAACTAAAACAACTATTGGAATTATCCAACTCAAAATATCACCACCCCAGTCTCGTCTTTCTTCATTTTCAACATATAAGGGCTTAGAAGAATTGCTCTGAGCCTCTTCAACCCATTCAACAAATTTATCAGGAGTTGTTATATTATAATAAAACTGTGGTCCGGTGTCTCCGGAATTTTTTCCTCTGACTTCATCGTATTCATGTCTGGATAATTTGTCTCTCTTTATATAGATTTCGGCTTTTTCTTTATTTATCAATACTATTCTTTCAACGTCTTCTGATTCCAGCATTTCTATCAAATCTCTTTTGTCGGTTTTTTTAGCACTATCTCCCAAATTCATAAATTGAATGGTGATAAAAATTACTGCCAGTATTCCGTAAATCCAATAAAAATTAAATTTACTTTTTGGGGTTTTCCCTTTTAGTAGATTTGGAGGAATTTTACTTTTAGTGTCTTTACTTTTTGTATCTTTATGTTTTTCTGCCATTATATCTCTAATTATAATTTATAAAAACCTTAGCGGTTTTATTCATCGTTCTTAAATTTTTGAATTTCAGCATCTGCCCAAAGATTTTCCAAACGATAAAAAACTCTTGTGTTTTCCTGAAAAATATGAATGACCACATCAGCATAATCAATTAAGATCCATTCCGCATTTTTAAAACCTTCTTTATGCCACGGATTTGCACCGCTTGCTTTTTTTACCTCATAAATCACTGAATCCGCAATTGATTCAACCTGAATTTTAGAAGTCCCATGACATATAATAAAAAAATTACAAACTGCATTAGGTATCTTTGTTAGATTCAGGCTTACAATATTTTTCCCTTTTTTTTCCTGAATTCCGTGAATTATTATATCATTTAATATTTCCGATTTTGTATTCCGGGTTTTTTTTACCATTTAATATTAAAATTTGCGACTGCAAAAGTAAGCAATTTAATTATAAAATACACATGGTTTTTTATTTTTAAACAGTTATTTAGATGCATTTATAGCGAATTTGTAAACAAGTGGCAGATGGGGACATGGTTTACGAATTACGGATTACTAATTAGTTGTGGGTTACGAGTTACGAGTTTTTGCCTACTGCCGACGACTGAAAGGAGTCCGTATGGACTGCCGACTGCAGACTTGTTACGGTTTACGTGTTTCTGCCTTCTGCCTTCAGTTTAAATCAAACTTATTTCCACCTTTTAAATAGCCTAATTTTAGTTATATTTTTTTATTAACAAAATTTAGGATGAAATATAACCTATTTTTTATACATTTGCAGGAATTTTTAAATTAAACTATTATGTCACTAAATAACGGAAAATTTTCAGGTGAGGGACTTACTTTTGATGATGTTCTGTTAGAACCTTCATATTCGGATATATTCCCCCGAAATGTTGATATAAGTACCCTTTTCTCAAGAAATATTAAGCTGAATATTCCTATTGTTTCGGCAGCAATGGATACTGTTACCGAATCTTCCATGGCTATTGCCATAGCCCAGGAAGGAGGAATAGGTGTTATTCATAAAAACATGACTATAGATGAACAGGCTACTCATGTCAGAAAAGTAAAACGGGCTGAAAGCGGTATGATACTTGATCCTATTACATTAAAAGAAGATGCATTGGTTAAAGATGCTTTTTCTCTTATGAAAGAATACAGCATCAGTGGGTTTCCTGTTATTAACAATAATAACGAGCTTGTCGGAATACTTACAAACAGGGATTTGCGTTTTGAAGAAAACATGGAAAAGCCCATTGCAGAAATCATGACAAAAGAAAACCTTATTACAACTAAGGAGTTCATTGATTTTGAACAGGCTGCTGAAATCCTTCAAAAATTCAGAATTGAAAAACTTCCTGTTGTTGATGATAATAATCACCTTGTAGGGCTTATCACATATAAAGATATAATAAAAATAAAAGCTCATCCGAATGCATATAAAGACAAGCGCGGTCGCTTACGTGTAGCAGCCGCTATAGGAACTGCATCAGAAACCTTAGACCGTGTTGCAGCACTTGCAAATTCAAGTGTTGACGCAGTAGTGATTGATACTGCACATGGTCATACAAAAGGTGTTATTGAAACCGCAAAAAGTATTAAAAAGAATTTCTCACACATTGACCTTGTAATCGGAAATATTGCTTCTGCTGAAGCAGCAAAAGCCCTGGCAGAAGTTGGAGCAGACGCAATCAAGGTTGGGATTGGACCCGGTTCAATATGTACAACACGAATAATCGCCGGTGTGGGCGTACCACAGTTAACAGCAATTTATAATGTAACTCAGGCTCTTAAAGGCACAGGAATACCGGTAATAGCCGACGGAGGTATCAGGTTTACCGGCGATATTGTTAAAGCAATTGCTGCTGGTGCTCATTCAATAATGACTGGGTCACTGTTTGCCGGCGTTGATGAATCTCCCGGAGAAACAATAATTTTTGAAGGTAGAAAATATAAAACTTACAGAGGCATGGGTTCAATTGAAGCTATGCAAAAAGGTTCAAAAGACAGGTATTTTCAAGATGCAGAAGATGATATCAAAAAATTAGTACCCGAAGGGATCGTAGGCAGAGTGCCTTATAAAGGTATGCTTTCCGAAGTTATTCATCAAATGATAGGCGGACTAAGAGCGGGAATGGGTTATGTAGGCGCCCCAACAATAAAAAAACTTCAACAAGCTAAATTTATTAAAATTACTGCTGCAAGTATTATTGAAAGCCATCCGCATAATATTACAATTACAAGGGAAGCTCCAAACTACAGCAGATAAAACGAAAATTAATTTTTTATATATATATGTTTAATTAAAATTCAAAAACTACAATGTTAAAAAAAAGAAAATTACAACTAAAGGGAAATAAAAGTATTTTCAGAATGGTAATGCTTTTTGTTGTGTTAGGATTGTTACAAAATACATTTGCCCAAGAAAACGACAATAAAGTATTAATTACAATCGGTGGTGATAAAATTACAGTTGCCGAATTCATGAATGTTTATCAAAAAAATAATGTTAAAGGCGAAGTACTTGACAAAAAATCACTGGAAGATTATCTTGACCTATATATTAATTTTAAATTAAAGGTAAAAGAAGCCGAAGATATTGGTTTAGATACGGTTAAAGCTTTTATAGACGAATTAAAAGGCTACCGCAAACAGCTTGCGCAACCATATTTTATTGACGAGGAAGTTACTGAAGAACTGCTTAAAGAAGCATATCAAAGAAAACTTATTGACATCAGGGCAAGTCATATTCTGATAAAAATTGATCAAAATGCTACTCCGGCTGATACTCTTGAAGCTTATAACAAAATTCTGGAAGTAAAAGAACGACTTTCAAACGGTGAAGATTTCGGGGAATTGGCAATTGAATTATCAGATGACCCAACTGCCAAGGATATGGAGGCTATCCCCGGTCAACGGCCATTCAGAAAAGGTAATAGCGGTGATTTAGGTTATTTTACGGTTTTTGATATGCTTTACCCGTTTGAAGAAGGAACATATAACACTAATCTTGGCGAAGTATCAGAAATAATACGAACAAAATACGGTTATCATCTTATTAAAGTTACTGACATTAAAGAAGCAATGGGTATAGTTCAGATTGCACATATTTATATTGCAATGCCAAAAGATGCCTCTCCCGAAGATTCTTTAAATACGAAAAATAAAATATATAAAATTTATACAGAGCTTCTTGATAGTGCAAGTTTTGAAGACATGGTAAAAAAATATTCCGAAGATAAAGGTTCGGTTGAAAAGGGAGGTGTGTTGACAAAATTCGGAGTTAGCCGTATGGTGCCTGAATTTATTGTTTCTATTTCCGATTTGTCCGAACCGGATGATATTTCCGAACCAATTTTAACTTCTTACGGATGGCATATACTTAAATTGATCAATAAGAAAAAACCCGGAACTTTTGATGAAGAAAAAAATGCTTTAAATCAACGTTTGGTTAAAGATGCACGCTCATATAAAAGTAAGGAATCAATAATCAATAAAAGCAAAAAAGAATTTGAATTTAAAGAATATCCAAAAGCTAAAATTGAATTACTTGCAGTTGTAGATTCAACTATTTTAGTTAATAAATGGAATGTTGAAAAAGCAAAAGATTTAAATAAAGCTTTATTCAAATTAGAAAATAATAAATATACACAATTTGATTTTGCAAAATATCTTGCAGCAAATCAAAAAGGTAAACATACGGAAACTGTTGAAGTTTATTTTAATAACGCCTACAATAATTTTGTCAATAAATCATGTACTGATTATTTTGATTCCCATCTGGAAGAAAAATACCCTGATTTTAAATTATTAATGAAAGAATACAGGGATGGAATTTTATTGTTTGAGCTAACCGATCAAAAAGTCTGGTCAAAAGCCATTAAAGATACTGTTGGCTTAAATGCTTTTTATAAAGAAGATAAAATTAATTATTTGTGGGATAAACGGTTACATGCTTCAATATATACTGTAAAAGAACCTGAAATTACAGGGGAATTACGTCAGCAAATAAATAAATATTCACTTCTCTTTCTGACTGATTCTATTACTTTTTCTTTTGATGGTAATAAAAAAGTATTTAAATGTTTATCTCCTGATGATATCCTAAACAAATACAATAATGATTCGGTTATAAACATAAGCATTGAAACCGATATTTTTTCTAAAGGTGATAACTATTTTATTGACAATATCAATTGGGAAGAAGGAATAAGCGATAATTCTGAATCGGATATAGATAATTCAATTACATTTGTTTATGTATATCAGCTAATAAAACCTGAGCCAAAATCATTGGACGAAGCAAAAGGTTTAATCACGGCCGATTACCAAACATATCTTGAAAAAGAATGGATAAAATCACTTAAAGAAAAATATCCTGTTATTATTAATGAAAGCGTTTTAGAGTTAATCAATAACTAACAACCAAGTTTGAAAAATATATTATTAGTATTATTGGTTTTTATTTTTGCCTGCACAAGAGGTCCTGTCAACGGTTCGGATGATGTAATTGCAAGGGTTTACAATGAAGACTTATATAAATCGGAATTAGACGGTATAGTACCTCCCGGAACATCAATTAAGGATAGTTTATTAATCACAAAAAATTTCATCAATAACTGGATACGTCAAAATTTAATTGTTTATCAGGCTGAAAAAAACCTAACGGATGAACAAAAAGATTTCAGCAAACAACTTGAAACTTACAGAAATTCGTTAATTATTTATCAATACGAATCAAATTTAATTAAACAAAAATTAGATACTGTTGTTACGAATGAAGAAATTGAAGATTATTACGAAAAAAATAAAACCAACTTTGAACTTAAAGATGATATTGTAAAAATTAATTTTGTTAAGCTTAATATTGATTCTCCTTTTGTTGATAAAATTAAAAACTTTTTAATATCAGATATTTCCGAAGATAAGGATTCACTGGCAATATATTGCGATATGGTTGCCGAAGAGTATTTTCTGGATAACGAAACATGGGTGCTTTTCAACAATCTGACAAGAAATATTCCAATAAAAACTTATAATCAGGAAATTTTTCTGAAAAACAACAGGTTTATTGAAATTACAGATACTCCATATCTTTATTTAATTAATTTCATTGATTTTAAGATAAAAGAAAGTATTTCGCCGCTTAGCATTGAAAAAGAAAATATCAGGAGTATAATTTTAAATAAACGTAAAATGGAATTAATTAAAAATATGGAAAACGAAATTTTTAATTATGCTCTGAAAAACAACAAATTTGAGATTTATTAATAATATATTTCTTTCAATCAAGTTATATTAATTATAACTCTAATTAGAGTCGGTTTATAAACGTAAGTATTTGGAATTTATTTGTTATTTGGTGCTTCATTTTATGTAAATCTTTGACTTTAAAGACAGGCACTAATTAGAGTCGGTTTATAAACTTAAATTCTTAGTTATAAATATGAAAATCACAAACGGATGATAAAATTATTCCCATACTCAATCAAACATATTTTTACATTTACCGTATTATTTTTTTTATTGAATATTAATTGCGTCTTTTCTCAGGAAAAGGTTATTGATCAGGTAGTTGCTATTGTTGGTAAAAATATTATTTTATCATCAGATATTGAGGGGCAGTATTTTCAGTATCGCATGCAGGAAGGAATACGTGGCAGTGCTTCAACCGTAAAGTGCCAGATACTTGAAAATTTACTTTTTCAAAAACTTTTACTCAATCAGGCGCAAATTGACAGCACAGAAGTCTCTGACAGCCAGGTGGAGCAATCAATGGATCAAAGAATGCGTTATTACATTGCTCAATTCGGGTCACAAGAAAAATTAGAAATATTTTATGATAAAACTATCATTGAGATAAAAGACGAAATGCGCGAACTGGTCAGAGACCAAATGCTTTCAGAAACCATTCAACAGGAAATAACTCAAAATACAAATATAACTCCATCTGATGTAAAATCATTCTTTAGGAAAATTCCAAAAGACAGTCTGCCTTTGATTAACACAGAATATGAGATCGGGCAAATTGTTAAGAAACCGCCAATAAGTGTTTCCGAAAAACTTATTGTAAAAGAAAAATTAAATACCTTCAGACAACGTATATTAAATGGTGAAAGTTTTTCCACACTTGCTATTTTATATTCCCAAGATCCCGGCTCTGCAAAAACCGGTGGTGAAGTAGGTTTATCAAAAAGAGGTGAGTTATTCCCCGAATTTGAAGCTGTTGCTTTTAATTTAAAAGAAGGTGAAGTTTCAGAGATTGTTGAAACCGAAGCCGGATTCCATATCCTTCAACTAATTAAACGCAAAGGCGAATATGTAAATGTAAGACACATCCTGATACAAACAAAACCTTCGCCTATTGACCTGTTGAATGCCAGAAATTTTCTTGACAGCATTGCCACTTTAATTGAGAATGATTCAATTACTTTTGAAAAAGCGGTCATTAAATTTTCTGATGATCCCGGCAAGATAAACGGTGGCTTACTTATTAATCCCATAACCGGAACCACACGCTTTGAAGCTGACCAGTTAGACCCCAAAGTCTTCTTTGTTATTGACAAACTAAAAGTTCACGAAATATCAAACCCGGTGCCTTTTATAACAGAGGATGGTAAAGATGCTTATCACCTGCTTTACCTGACTGTAAGAACAATGCCTCACAGAGCAAATTTAAGGGACGATTACGGCAAAATACAAGACTGGGCTTTGGAAGAAATAAATTATAAAGTAATCAGTGATTGGATTAAAAATAAAGCAACAAAAACTTATGTGAAAATTATTGACGAATATAAAAACTGTGATTTTCAATATAAGTGGTTTTGATTGATCTTAAATAATTAATATTACTAAACTTCAAACTTTAAAAAAATATCTTATGCAGTACAAATCGGATGTAGAAGCAATTGATGCCTTTGTTGAAAAATACGAACTGTTAAAAGCTGAAATTGCAAAAACTATTGTTGGACAGGACGAAGTAGTAAAAAACACATTAATTTCCATTTTCAGCAAAGGACATGTTTTATTAGTAGGTGTTCCGGGATTAGCAAAAACATTGATGGTAAATACTATTTCAAAAGTTTTGGGATTAAAATACAGTCGCATTCAATTCACACCCGATTTAATGCCTTCGGATATTATCGGTACTGAAATTTTAGATGAAAACCGAAAATTCAAATTTTTTAAAGGACCTGTTTTTGCAAATATTCTTTTAGCTGATGAAATAAATCGTACACCGCCTAAAACACAATCTGCCCTGCTTGAAGCTATGCAGGAAAAAGCAATTACTGTTGCCGGAAATTCATATCAGCTTGAAGAACCTTTTTTTGTACTTGCTACCCAAAACCCTATTGAACAGGAAGGTACCTATCCCCTACCCGAAGCACAACTTGATAGGTTTATGTTCAATATCTGGCTTGATTATCCTTCTTTTAACGAAGAAATTGATATTGTAAAAAGAACCACCGCAGAAGAATTAGCCAATCCGGAAGTGATATTAAGCAGGGAGGAAATTTTATTTTTCCAGAATTTGATACGAAAAGTTCCTGTGCCTGATAATGTGATTAACTATGCTGTTAATTTAGCTTCAAAAACCAGACCTTTTACAAAGGAAGCACATCAATGGGCTAATAATTATCTTTCGTGGGGTGCAGGTCCCAGAGCTTCGCAATACATGATAATCGGAGCTAAATGCCATGCCGCAATTACAGGAAAGTATTCGCCTGATATTGAAGATGTCAGAGCTATAGTAATATCAATTTTACGCCATCGTATTATCAGAAACTACAAAGCTGAAGCCGAAGGAATAAGTATTGAAATGATTATTAATGAGTTTTTAAAATAATAAAATATTCTCTATATGAAAAAAAATAAAATATACATCTATGCAGCAATTATTGTGGCTATTATCATTTTGATCTGGGTTTTTACCGGAACAAAAAGCAGCGGGATTGAAACAATAAAGGTGCCTGTTAAATTCGGCAAATTTCAGATTAATATAACAACAACAGGTGAGCTCGAAGCCAAAAATTCAGAAAAAATATTAGGACCTTCCAATTTAAGAACAGTTAGAATATGGCAACTGACAATTGAAGATATAATCCCGGATGGTACTGTTGTTGATTCGGGTGAATATGTTGCAACGCTCGACAGAACAGAATTAAGCAATAGAATAAAAGACGTTGAAACAGATCTTGAAAAACTTGAATCACAATACATCAAAACACAGCTCGACACCTCAATGGACCTCAGAAATGCACGTAACGAACTAATAAATTTAGAATACAACCTCGAAGAAATTCATATTGAACTCGAGCAATCAATTTATGAGCCACCTTCAACAATCCGTCAAATAAAAATCAGTCTTGACAAAGCACAAAGGTCGCTTGAACAGGCAACCAGCAACTACAAATTAAAATATAAAAAAGCCAAGGCTACCATGCAGGAAGTTGCAGCCACGAAAACCAAAACCGAAAGAAATTACCAGCAAATGCTTGATGTTTTGGCACAATTTACAGTAAAAGCTCCAAAATCAGGGATGGTGATTTACAGGCGTGGCTGGGACGGCAAAAAACAAGCTGTAGGAAGCCAGATAAGTGCATGGGATCCTGTAGTTGCTACTTTACCAAATTTAAAAGAAATGATATCAAAAACCTATGTTAATGAAATTGATATCAGCAAAGTAAAAGAAGGTCAAAAAGTTGAAATCGGTATTGATGCATTCCCGGAAAAGAGTTATACCGGAATTGTAACAGAAGTGGCAAATATCGGCGAACAAATGCGAAATTCAAATGCCAAAGTATTTGAAGTAATTATTGAAGTTAATGAATATGACTCAATACTTCGTCCTGCAATGACAACAAAAAATACAATCATTACAGATATTATCGACAGTGTTTTGTTTATCCCGATTGAATCTATTTATAACAACGACAGCCTTTTATTTGTATATACTTCAAATTCAAAAAAACAGGTAATTACAGGTAAAAGCAATGAAAACGAAATAATAATCAAAGCCGGACTTGAGGAGGATGAGAAAATTTACCTTGTCCCCCCCGAAAATGCAGAAAATTACAGATTAACCACTTTAGATACTGCAATTATAAATAAATTTAAAAGATTAGATGAAATTCCTGAAAAAAAACCAGAAACAGATACAATTCAAGAATTTTTAAAAAAAACGAAAGGCGGTAAATCCAAAGGAAAACGCGGGAAATAATTATTATTCTAAATAAAACAAATTACTTTGGAACGATACATTCAAATATTAGTAATTGCACTTGAGGCGGTTCTTGCAAATAAATTCCGCTCGGTTTTAACAGCACTGGGAATTATATTTGGTGTAGCTGCAGTTATCACCATGATGGCAATTGGAAATGGTGCAAAACAGGAAATTCTTGAACAAATTAAAATGGTTGGAGTTAACAACATTGTTATTACACCCATCATTGATTTTTCTTCAAACTCTGATGAAGAAGAGGAAGGAAAAACATTAAAGAGAAAATTTTCTCCCGGCCTTACACTTAAAGATGCACAAAGCATTAAAGAAATTATCCCAACAGTTGTCCGCGTTAGCCCTGAAGTTACTTACGACACATATATAATCAAAGACGGCAAAAGAAGTTCGGCGGTCTTGAATGGAGTAACACCCGATTTTTTCAAGGTTTATAATTTATCTATTCAGGAAGGTCAGATGTTTAATCAGAAACAATTGGAAAACGGAAGCTCTGTTTGTATCATAGGTCCAAGCATCAAATCAAAATTTTTTCCACAGGAAAATCCAATAGGAAAATATATTAAATGCGGAAACATCTGGTTAAAGGTTATCGGGGTTTTAAAAACCATAAAATTCAATCAGGATGTATCTAAAGATTTAGGCATAAGCGACTATAATCAAAATATTTATGCTCCTATACAAACATTATTATTACGATACAAAGACAGGTCGTTGATAAATGAAAGTTCTTTACGTGGAGGAGAGAGTATGGTGATTTATGGCGGACGTTCTATATCAAGATTTTTCAGCAGCAGTGGTGATGATGAATCAAATTTTAATCAGTTGGACAAAATAGTTGTACAGGTTGATGAAACAGAACAACTAACATCAACAACCCGGATATTGAAAAAAATGTTAGAACGAAGGCATGAGGATGTACCGGACTTTGAAATAAAAGTTCCTGAATTGCTTCTAAAGCAGGAGCAACGAACAAAAGATATTTTTAATATTGTTTTGGGTGCTATTGCAAGTATTTCGCTGATTGTAGGTGGAATAGGGATTATGAATATTATGCTTGCTTCGGTTATGGAACGCATCAGGGAAATTGGAGTTAGAATGGCTACGGGCGCAAGGAAAAGCGATATTATTTTTCAGTTTCTTTCTGAAGCTACCCTGATAAGTATTACAGGCGGTTTTATCGGTATTATTCTCGGTGTGGCTCTTTCAAAAATTATTATGAAAGCTACTGATATACTTACAATTGTTTCGCCTTGGTCAATAATTATATCATTTGGCGTTTCGGCTACTGTTGGAATTTTATTCGGATATATGCCTGCAAAAAAAGCAGCAAATCAGGATCCTGTGACGTCTTTAAGGCACGATTAATTAGTGTTTGTCCATAATGTCCGATTTCTTCGTTACGCTTGTCTTTCAAATCAGTCATTTACAAAAGTAAACTCCTGATTTTCAAGACTGCGCAAGCCTCGAACTCGAACATTCTGAACTAAACACTGACTTTACGGACAGGCACTAATTAGTGTCGGTCTATAATGTCGGCTAAATTAAAATAAAATGAATAATAAACATCCCGAAAGCTTTCGGGATTAACCCCGATACGTTAAAGCTATGGGGCAGGCTAATTTTAGATTTAAGATTTTCAATAACTTCATAGTACTAAAAAAATATTTTAAATGAAGAACAAAAAAAATACTTATTATTTAAGCATCATAATCTTATTTTTTTTGACTTTGCAATCAGTTTGCCTGACAGCACAAACAGAAGTCAATCGTTTAACACTTGAAGATGTTATTTATATTGCCAGGCAACAATCGCCCGATGCATTGATAGCCAAGCACAGATTCAGAAGAAGCTACTGGGAATTCAGGACTTATAAAGCTGCTTATCTTCCTTCAATTAAGATTGACGGAGTAATACCAAACCTTGACCGTTCAATTGACGGTATTACTCAACCCGACGGCAGTGAAATTTATAAAGAAAGAAGCCTGGCAAGCTACTCTGCCGAAATGTCCATAAATCAAACCATTGGCTTTACAGGTGGTAGCTTATTTTTAAGATCAGGAATACAAAGATTAGATAATTTCGGTGACTCAACAGTAATATCATATCTATCAACTCCAATTAATATTGGCTATAGCCAACCTATTTTCAAATACAATCCTTATAAATGGGACAGAAAAATTGAACCTTTAAAATATGATGAAGCCAGAAGAACTTACCTTGAAAATGTTGAGCAAATATTAATAACAGCTACAAATTACTTTTTTAATTTATTATTAGCTCAAATTGAAAAAGATATTGCCAAAAAAAACCTACATAATTACGACACACTCTATCATATTGCCAGGGGACGATACAACCTCGGAAAAATAGCTGAAAACGAATTATTACAATTAGAGTTGAACCTTTTAAAAGCACAAGCATCTGTTGATAATTCCGATCTTAATTATGAAAATCATCTTTTCATGCTAAAGTCATACTTAAGAATAAAAGATGAATATGAAATTATTTTGATTCCTCCTACTAAAACATGGCACACTAATATTGATGTGAGCAAAGCAATTTATGAAGCCAAAAAAAATACTTCAACCGGTTTAGCCTTTGAACGACGGTTACTTGAAGCAGAAAGTCAGGTAAACAGGGCAAAAATGGATAACAGGTTTGATGCCGAACTTTATGCAGTCTTTGGATTGACACAAACATCAGATGATATTAGAGAATCTTATAAAAACCCTTTGGATCAACAACAAGTAACACTGGGTATTCATCTGCCAATTTTAGACTGGGGACTTGCAAAAGGCAAGATCAAAATGGCAGAATCAAGTCAGGAACTTATTAAAACATCTGTTGAACAGGAAAGGATTGATTTTGAACAAAATATTTTTTTAAAGGTAATGCAGTTTAATATGCAAAAAAACCAATTGAAAATTGCAGCCAAATCCGATACTGTTGCACAAAAACGATTTGAAGTAACTCAACAAAGATACCTGATAGGAAAAGTTAATGATGTTCTGGAACTTAACAACGCCCAGATTGATAATGATAACGCTAAAAAATCTTATTTTTCAGCTTTGCAAAACTATTGGATAAATTATTTTGAACTTCGAAGACTAACACTTTATGATTTTAAAAACGACAGATTGATTCTATTTAATATAAACGATATTCAATAATAAATTTATTCTTATGAAAAAAAATATATTCCTGTTTATCATAGCTTTACTATTTATTACTCCTGCAATCACTTTTGCACAAAAAAAATCTATTACTGCAGATGATAAAAGTTTTATGCTCGGTTTTTTACCAAAAATAATGGATGTTAATAAGGGTTTTCTATCTGACAGAAATAATATCATTAAGCTAAAGAAACAATTTACAAATACAGGTAAACTTAGCAATAAAGAAGAAGTTTTTCTGTCGGAAATATCAGCTAAATATGGGATTAATTCTTTTAAATTGGATGATAAAGGTGATAAGGATATTCTGCAAAATGAGTTTAATGACCTGTTGATAAGAGTTGATATTATTCCAACCAAATTAGTAATGGCACAGGCAATCTGTGAGTCAGCATGGGGCAGCTCGTACTTTGCTAAAAATGGAAACAACTATTTTGGCGTTCATTGTTATCATAAAGGTTGCGGCTTGGTTCCTTCAGGAGATAAAAACGCAGGGTTTGAAGTAAAATCATATCCAACTGTATTAGCAGGAATAACAGATTATATTCATATTCTGAATACGTGTTCAGCATACAAGGAATTAAGGAATATACGCGCCCAGTTAAGAAAAGATAATCAGCCGCTTAGCCCGTTAAAACTTGCTGATGGTCTTTCACGATATTCTCAAAAAGGAGAAGAATATGATAAAATCCTTCAATCTCTTATCAATAATTATATACCTGCGAATATTCAGGTGTTTATAAAGGAGAATAATATAAATTAGTATTCGTCTATAAAGTCGGTGTTTTTAAGTTATGATTTGTGATTTTAGATTTGTTATTAATTTATTAAATCCCAATTCTAAATTCCAAAATCTAAAATCTAAAATCAATTACCTGTTTGGTTCTGTCTCGTACAGGTTATGATATTATAAGTGTATTCTCAAT
>JAUXFX010000006.1 GCA_030622635.1 Bacteroidota bacterium | reverse complement strand
TCGGTTTGATAAACCAACAAACCCGTTGCGGGATTTGTAATGTCATTACGGTCCAATTCCGTCATTCTTGGAATCAGCAATCCCCCGGTTGTGGACTTTACATCCAGCATAGTTGATGGATCCGGGTTGCTGCCATCGGTATTGATTGCAACCTGTGCAAAAAGAAAATTAATACTGAGCATTAAAATCGAAAAGAAAGGAATAAATTTTTTCATAATACATGGGTTTGAAGTTTCGGATGTGAAAATACAAAGCCATGAGCAGGTCTGCAAAGGATAATTCGTGAATGGTTGCTTTGGCTGTGTAAGTGGTGTTTTTTTATTTGATTGCTCTCAACAACTGTAGCAGGTCGTCTTTTCTGCTGCGTGACACATTCAATAATTTATCATCCGACATGATTACCTGCCCGCCTGCTCCTTTAATGTATTTGCTGATCTCTTTTAAATTTACAAGGTTGGAATTATGGATACGCATAAAATGATGTCCTTCAATCCGGTCTTCAATATATTTGATGGTCTTTGAAATAAGCATGGGCGGCTTATCCCTAAAATGGATCTGAGAATAATTGCCTTCACCGGTGACGTAAAGAATATCATCTACTTTAAAAATCTCCAAACCTTCAAGCGTTGGTATGGCAATATTCGGGAAAGCGTCATTTCTTGAACTGATATTATCTAATAAAATATTAAGTTGTTCCTTATTTCGTGATGCGATATTTGCCTGGGATTTCAGGAAAAGTTTTTCTTTAACAAGTCGGATTGCCTTTACCAGTTCCTTTCTGTCAACAGGTTTTAACAAATAATCAATTGCACTGACTTTAAATGCTTTGATGGCATAATTGTCGTAAGCGGTAATAAAGATGATCTCAAATGAAATATCTTCCAGCCTGCTTAGCATCTCAAAGCCATTCATTTTGGGCATGGCGATGTCAAGGAATACCAGGTCGGGTTCTGTATTTTCAATATCGGCAAGTCCGCATTGACCATCTTTGCAGGTACCCACAACTTCAATTTCAGGGCAGTACTTTTGTATTAGGGCATGTAATGCCTCTATGCAGTGTTGTTCATCATCAATTATCAGGGCTCTCATATTATTATTTTGGATTCTACTGTTATTTTAATGGGTAAAGTGTTTTTATTGGAATGATGGAATAGTGGAATGGTGGAATGGACAGGACATGACAAGACAGTGCGAAAATTTTCCAGTTTTCCAGTTTTCCAGTTTTTCCATTTACCTTTTATCATTTCTTCATTAAATTCATGGCAGTACCTTATTTTAAAATTACAGGAATTGATATTTCTACCATAGTGCCTTTTGAATTATTATGCTCATCATACAAATCAACGATTTTGCTTGTAGCCTTAATATGATAAAGGTTATTCAGCAAACCGATCCGGTCTTTCGTAATACTCATCCCAAGCGATTTTTTATTGCTGTTATATTTGCTTTTATATATAGAAGCTTTTTCTCTTCCAATGCCATCGTCAATAATCTTAAATAATAATTGATCATTTTCTTTTTCTATAAGGATGTCAATATTCCCTTCAGCATCCTTATGCATCAAACCGTGCCAGATGGCATTTTCAACATATGGCTGGAGCAAGAGAGGAGGCACTTGAATACTATCCGTATCAATGCGGTCATCAACTTCAATTCTGTAATAAAAATGATTTTCAAACCTTAATTGCTCCAATTCAATATACAAACGCAAGGCTTGTAATTCATCACTCAGACTAACCATTGTTTGTTTGGAGTTGTTGAGTACCTGCCTTATCAGCCTGGAAAATTTTGTGAGAAAATCCGATGCTTTTTCCGATTTATTCGATAGTATAAAACTATTGATCGAGTTGAGCGCATTGAAGGTAAAATGTGGGTTCATCTGTGCCTGAAGTGCCTGCAGTTTCAGTTCAGTCATCTGCCGTTGAATTTTTCCCTTTTTCCTGATCGTTCTGATCCTTATTCGATACAAAATATAAAGAACAGCAATCATTAGAATGAAACAAAATACTACAAACCACTCTGTCTGATAAAAATATACTTTTCTCTGAATTGTAAGCACATGGGCAAATTGCCATTTTTCACCTGATTCACAAGCTCTGATCTTCAAAATATAACTATCTTCGGGCAAATCCAGGTATTCAATTTGCCTGGACATTCCATTGGATATCCATCCGGGGTCATATCCGACAAGTTGATATTGATACTCGACATTGGCAGTATCCATCGGGTTGGTTAAGCTGATATTCAAATTGATGAGGTCATGTTCGGGCGGAATAATTAAGGTGTCAGGAATCTTATCCTTAAATAAAATAAAGACTTCTTCATCATCAAGTGAAATAGTATTTATCATCAGACTTGAGGGTTTGGAAGGTTTGTAATCCTTGCCGGCGATTTTCATTGAATGGATTCCATTACCATAAGTACCCCACCATAACACATCATTTTTGTCTCTGAGCACAGCAAAGAAGTTTTTTCTTTTTTTGTTAACAGAATTGTCAATAAGATGGATAGTGTGGTCTTTCAGATCGAAAAAACCTACTTTTGGTATAGTACCAAAATACAGTTTGTTTTTGTAAGCAACAACACTATTTGCGATATTTTCATCCAAAGCATTTTTTGATGTGTAGGGTTCGAAGATGTGTTTTTTCCATGTGCCGTCTGCAGGTTTATACTCCATAACTCCACCACCCCATGTAGCCACAAAAATGCTGTTTTCTACTATTTCAATATCGGTTATCAGGTACTGTCTGTGTTGGGGGAGAAAATTCATATTGCCATAATCTTCGTGGAGCTGTATCGGATGCCGGTGATGTTTCAGTAATTGTGTTTTCCGGTCAAATGAAAAAAGACCGTTCAACCCTCCGATCCACAATATCGTTGAGTCTTTTGTGTCCGGCACGATATATCTGAATAAAGAAGGATTAAAATTATTGTGTTTATGTGGAGGGAGATCAGTTTGAAATAATCGAAACTCTTGTGTCTCTATGTCGTATCTTACTAATCCTTTATGAGTGGCCAACCACATGATATCATCTTTATCCAAATAAAAATGAAGGACCCTGGTAATGGCTTCTTCTATCAACGGATCGTTCTTTGTTTTCAGTTTTATAGCTTTTGCTTTGTAGGGATTCAAAACTGTTACACCATTGTATTTGGTACCTATCCAGATATTGCTGTCAGCCGTTTCATACAGACTGGCAATAGAATTAAAACTTGTGGTCGGGATCCCGTACCATTTTGGGTCGATATTTTTCAAGTCATATCCGTTATAAACCCACAATCCACTACGTGTATTACCTATCCAAATTAATCCATCGCTTGTCTCTAATAAAGTTTCAACAACATCAGTTCTTATAGGATGATCTATGGTAATATCTTCCCATATATAATCCTGAGAACGAACGGGAAAAACAACTCCAAACAGAATAATTAAAGATACTATTATGTTCTTTTTAAATATAAGCATGTGCCACAAAGATAGACACTTTTATTTTTTCAAGGTAGTATAAATTCGTAATTTGTCATTTTCAATAAGTAACTGGTGGTTTATTCTTCAGTCAGCAATCTGTCCATGCCTAAATAAGGTTGACTTTTTTTTATAATTTATTAATTTGCTGTTCAAAATCATAAGGTGTCAACTTATTTAATGAACTGTGTGGTCATTCATTGTTTGTGTTTAATTTGGTTAAATTTATTTCGTAATTCGTAATCCGTAAATATAATTGCCTACTGCGGACTGCCACTGCCAACTGCCAATTTCTAATTTCTAATTTCTAATTTCTAAACTTGTCCGCCCGTACGGGTGGATGGATTTCTAATTTCTTTATATATATTTACGATAATATGTTGTGAATAATTTTTATATCTGTTGATATTACGTCCCTAACGGGACTTTATAAGAGGAATAGTTTATTTTCTATAAATATTTTGTCCCTAACGGGACAATAACTACCAAAATAACACTTCAAAATGTATTTGTTCACTTCGCTTTTTCAGTCCCGTTAGGGACTATATATTTATAGAAAACAATCACAGCATAGAACCAGTCCCGTTAGGGACGAAATATTAAAATACTTTACCCTGTGAAACATGGATCAGGAAGTCTGGAAGTAAGGTGTCTGGAAAAAGCCACTCAATGGGTTTTCTCCCAAAAAAATGCCCACCCCAGGCAATGCCGGAGGCAGGCGATTAAAACCAAAATCTACAAAAAACAAACCTGTGTATTATTTAAACTTTCGGACATTATAGACTGACATTAGATATACAGTCATCCGATGACTATTAATATGAACTTTTTAGACCAGACTCATTTATTATTTGCAACAAAATCGTTTTTTGATGCCATTTGTTCCACTAAAGCTTCCAATTTCTTAACCCTTGCTTCCAACTCCTTGTTCTCTTCATTAAGCTCCTGCACCGCCTTCACCAACGGCACCACAAACTCCGCATACGACAAACTGTAATATCCTTTACCATCCACGGGTTTTTTGATGCCGCTGAAATCATAGCCTGCGCTTATGGCGGCCTGCTCCACTTCCTGGGCCAGGAAACCGCTTTGCTTTATTTTTTCGATATCATATTTTTCGGCATAGTCGCTTGAATCCACTGTCCCGATCAGGTTGTCCATTTTATCTTTATCAAAGTAATAAGTAACCGGGCGCAGTTCCTTAATGAAATCCAGACCCTTTACATCTTCTTTTATATTGCTTTTTGCCTTTGCATCCGAATAAGTTGACCATGTTTGCTGTCCGCCTATCCATATTACGCTGGTGTTGCCTATCGATACTTTGTTGCTGGCGTTTACTGTAGAAAAGTAACCCAGGGCCATGGCATTGTATACAGATGATGAACTTGCATCTGACAAGCTCCCGATAAATGTGTTGTTGTTGCCGGTTGTAATAAAACTTCCGGCTAAACGACCAAAACCAACATTGTAATCACCTGACGTATTGGAACAAAGTGCCAGATCCCCAACTGCAGTATTGTATTGCCCTGTATTATTGGCAGGAGTGCCGCTTCCTTTTAAGGCTTCGTATCCAACAGCAGTATTATAAGTTTCCTGTCCTGTTGTTCTGTCATCTGCATAATACATTGCCCTATAACCAATGGCGGTACTTCGGTTATTTGCTTTATTGGAAAAAAGAGCTGAATAACCATTTGCTGTATTATCATCGCCTGTTGTATTAGAACAAAGGGCTTGATGACCATTTGCTGTATTGCTAGTCCCTTCACCATTGGAATAAAGAGCCTGATAACCATTTGCTGTGTTGAACCTACCCGTATTATTGGATGCTGTTGTACTGCCTCTTAAAGCTTGGTAACCCGTGGCTGTATTATAAGTAGATGTGTTTGCAGTACTGTTATTTACATAATACATTGCCTGATAACCTATTGCAGTACTGCCAATTTTTCCTTTGTTTGAAAAAAGGGCTTCATTGCCAATGGCAGTGTTCTCATAACCTGTTGTGTTCTCCCTTAATGCTTTATGCCCAACTGCCACATTGTGCCTTCCGTTTATCCCACTTGTTGGGTTGGTTGTATATAGTGCTTCATAACCAATAGCAGTGTTGTTCAGGTCGTTGTCGGTAGCATTGCCGGTTTGGGTATAAAGTGCTTTGTATCCCATTGCTGTTGAGTTGTTGCCCGTTGTGTTTTTAAAAAGGGCACTTGATCCCATTGCAATGTTGTAATCTCCTGTTGTGTTGTCATGAAGGACACTTGTTCCCATTGCAGTGTTGTACCCGCCTGATGTATTTTCAAAAAGGGAAAGTGTCCCCATTGCAGTATTATAGATGCCTGTATTATCAGCTGAATTTGTACTGCCCCTTAAAGATTGATAGCCCATAGCTGTGTTGTATGTTTGTATTGAAGAAGTTGTGTTGTTGGCATAATACATGGCAAAATAACCAATAGCTGTATTTCTATGTAAATTCTTACCTGAATAAAAAGCATTATCACCTATAGCAGTATTTTGATATCCACCTGTATTATTATTTAAGGCATCTATTCCGAGTGCAGTATTGCTGTTGCTGCTCCCATCATCGTTGTCGCCCGCCCCTGCGCCGAGGAAAACACTTGAGCCATCAGAGACGGCATCGCTAAGGTCGTTAATACTTGAAGCACCGCCACCGCCGCCTGTTTGCCATGATGCCAGCCCGTTTGCGTCGGAAGTTAGCACTTTGTCGGCACCCGGGCTTCCGCCATTAATTTTTATTTGTCCGTTAAGTTCCAAATCAGCAGAAGGTGTTGAGGTACCTATTCCCATTCCTATTTTTCCATCATTCATTATAGTCATACGCCTTACGCCATCGGTATTAAAGAATATCCTGTCGCCATCGTTGGCAATAACCTGGGTGTCGTCGTCAGAATCCTGTATTGTTGAAAGCGTAACTGTGCCTGAATTTAGTTTCTGCCAGTCTGGGCTTTCGGGAGTTCCGGCATTGTAATAAAAACCGGTAGTGCCATCTGTTTGGTAAACTATCAGTCCTGTTGCAGGATTATCAATGGACGTCCTGTCTGGTTCGTTCATACTGGGAATCAACATGCCTTTGGTGGTGGATTTAACATCCAACATAGCCGATGCATCGGGATCATCACCGTCCTGATTGATCGCTACTTGTGAGTAGCTCATTAATGCCATGATAAGCGTTGCAAAAATTAAAATTGACTTTTTCATTTTTTTTGAAATTTAGGATTTATAAATATTTGAAAAATTGTTTCATTGTTACTGGTTGCTGGATACTGGTTTCTGGTTTCTGGTCGTTCGTTTCACTATTATTCAAAATTCTACATTCATTATTCTTTGTTAAAGTTATCAACCTAACAGGTTGGAAAAAACCTGTTAGGTTAGGTAGTTGTTATTCAATTTTCATTTAGTATTTGTGTGTTATTTGGTTAAATATTTTTCGTAATTCGTAAATATAGCTGCGGACTGCCACTGCTAATTTCTAATTTCCAAACTTGTCCGCCCGTACGGGTGGATGGATTTCTAATTTCAAACAAATTACTCAATCAAACAGGGAATAAATGTACATCCATCATAAACTAAATAAAAGTGGTAATGAGTAAAGTGGGGGGATTTGCTTGTAAAACGCAGGAATTATTTATTTGATGGAGGTTGCGGGTGTACAACAAATTTCCTCAAATAAACAAGCAGGAAAAATTTATCATCGAATTGAACGAATTATACGAATTTTTATTCGATGAGGTTTATTATACTAATTCTTTACAGGTTTGCGAAGCATAGCTGTTTAGAATTAGTTATGCGTGCGGAATAGACTTATAAAACTTTTGCATTTCTATTCCGCATTAGTATAACTTTACAGATAAATTTTTAAAATATGCTTAGCAAGCATCTTCCCCGTGGGGGATAAATTATTACATTTTTTGTCCCGTCCATACGGATTCCTTACAGTCTTAGGGACTTAATATTTATAGAAAAAATAATCACAACAGAATACAAGTCCCGTTAGGGACGATATATTATTGAATATCTTTTAAAATATACCGCTCATCATAATCAACATTAAATCTGTTTAACAATTCAAAATATACCTCTCTGAATGTCTTTTTTTTATATTACGTCCCTACGGGACTTTGTTATGGATGCATTTCATTTTCTATAAATATTAAGTCCCTAACGGGACAATGACTACTAAAAAAACAAATCAAAATGTACAAAACTTGTCCGTATGTATTTACCCTGTTTGATGTATAGCTTAAATGAAGTTGTACGGACTTCCTTTGGTCGTTGAAAATTGAGTGTTGATTGTTGAATGTTTAATGAGTCGGCAGTCCACAGTCTTCAGTCAGCCAAGAGCTAACAGCCAACAGCCAAAAGCCAAAAACACTCAACATTCAACAAGCAACAATAATCATCCGAACTTATGTCAGCAACTTTAAAAGTGCGAGCTTTTTGTTTCTCGAAACACGTACTTCTTTGCCATTGCTCATCACCAGATCGCCACCTTCGCCGCGCACATATTCTTTGATATGGTTAAGGTTGACATAAAATGAATTCTGCACCCTGAAAAAATCGGGATGGTCGATTAATTGTTCTATTTCTTTCAGGGTTTTACTGAGCAGCACTTTTTTATTGCCGGTAAGGTAAATGTAGGTATAATTGCTTTCCGATCTGCAATAAATAATTGAAGAGTAAGGTATCATATGTATCTTTCCATCAATGGGCAATGCCACCTTTTCTTTTTTTATTGCAGGTTTTCCGATAGAACTCAGGAGCTTGTCAATTTTATTGTATTCTTCGTTCTTTTCCAATTTGGATATTACTTTATCAACAGCTTCAATTAACTCTGCTTTTTCAATGGGCTTTAAAAGATAATCAATGGCATTTACTTTAAAAGCCTTTATGGCATATTCGTCGTAAGCGGTGGTGAAAATGATATCGAAAGATTTATAAGTGATGTGCTGCAGCATTTCAAATCCGTTCATCACCGGCATGGCAATGTCGAGGAAAACCAGGTCGGGCTTTATGCTTTCAATCAGTTCGATGCCCTTTTCGGGAGAATCTGCCAAACCCACAATCTCAACATCACTGCAGTTCTTATTTATCAATAGTTCTGTTGTTTGCAAACTGTGCTGCTCATCGTCTATAATAATGGCTTTAATTTTCATTGTTTATACCTCAAATGTAATTATTATTTTCGTCCCTGTTGCTTTTTTGTTATCAAATAGATCCACTACCTTAAAACCCGACTTTTTCCCACGTATGCTTTCCATCAGGTTCATTCTGTCCTCTGTGATCTTCAATCCAAAAGATTTGGTTTCTTCCAGTCCGCTTTCTGCTATTTCTTTTCCCTTTTGCCGTCCGATGCCATTGTCCTCAATAACTATCCTTATAATATTTTCACTTTTTGAAACATTGATCTTCAATTTGCCTTTTTCCTTTTTTGGCATTAATCCGTGCCAAATGGCATTTTCAACAAAAGGCTGGATTGTAAGTGGCTGAATCTGTACGGTCTTTGTGTCAAAACCTTTTTCGATATTTATTTCATAATCAAATTTGTTATTGAACCTCATGCGCTCAAAATCTATATAGATTTCCAGGGCATACATTTCATCGTGCAGACTGATCTGGTTTTGCCTTGAATTGTTCAGGATCAGTCGAAGCAATTTAGAAAATTTAGTTATGTATTCGGCAGCACTGTCATTATCTTCATTTAAAATATAATAACGTATCGAGTTTAGGCTGTTGAACAGAAAATGGGGGTTCATTTGCGCCCTGAGAGCTTTCATTTCCAACCGGCTGATCTTTTTGTTGAAATCGGCTTTTAGCTTTTCCTGTTTTTTTAGCTGTTGGAGCCTGAAAAAATGGGTGCTTATCACCAAGCCGATTACCAGTAGTACAAGCAATGAATAAAACCACCAGGTTTTCCAATATGGCGTTTCGATGAACAATGGGATAACGAGTTCATCGGCATTGTCTGCTGTAATGCGAAGTTTGTAATTACCTCCTCTTAAATTTGTATAACTAAGGTAGGTGCGGTTACCTGCATGTTGCCATTTTTCATCCAGCCCCTCTAAGATATAATTGAACGATACCGGACGGTCTTTAAAAAAATTGACCATCCCAAATTCGATGGAGAAGAAATTTTGATCATAATTCAGTTTCACCTGGGCATTATTTATTGACAAGGGATCTATCCCTATCTCCTCGTCGAATATCCTGAACGATTTAACATATAGTTTTGCCTTGTTTTTGCAAGGCGCTATTTCATCGGGGTCGAACAGGTAATAGCCATTTCCCGTCCCTATGAACATCTTCCCGTTTTCGAGCGGGGAAATGAAGTTCAGTCCCTGTACTCCATATTGCATGTTATAGTTCTCGATCGCACCACTTGAAGTAATGATACGCGAAAGCCCTTCGGGGGTGATCACCCATACGTTGTTGCTTTTGTCGGTTGCCATTTCATATATCTGGTTACTTGGCAAACCGTCGCCGCGGGTATACGACCTGACAAAAGTCGCGGAATCGCCATCCACACTTATTACACCAATGCCCGCGTTCTCTGTCCCCAGCCAAATATCATTGTTTTTGGTTTCTGCGAAAGCAGTGATCTTTTTCAGCTTTACCGGCGATTCCGACAATACTTCGGGATATTTGAAATTGACAAACCTCCGGGTCGCGTTATTAAAAAAACCAAAATAATTGGTGCCGTACCATACCCTTCCCCTGGAGTCGGTGAACATAGAAAAAAAGAATTCGTCGAACCTGAGGCTGTTGGTTTCCTTATCGGCATAAAAATAATTCTCAACAGTGCTTTCGTCCCTGTTTATGTTAAAAATACCATTGAACGTGCTCCCGATCCATAAATTGCCAAACATGTCGGCAGTGGCTACCCTAAAGAAATGGTGCGGGTTATTGACAACACCAATTGAATCGGGCTGGAAATTGGAATAGGGATCAATCTTCATCAGGTTGTGGTCGTAAGTGTAAACGTTGAAGCCCCCCACCAGCCACAATACCGAATCACTGTTGATGATGTTCGTGAAAAAATTGTCGTCCAGATCATCTATGGGGTCGTACCCAATAACTTCATAATCCGATGATTCAAGGTCAATGCGAATCAGCTTTCCTTGCTTCCCGTACGATCCTGCCCAAAAAACATTTTCACTCCCACCATCACCCGAAATCAAATTAAAGGGAAGATAATGTTTGTTGAACTGATATGCCTTGGTCTGGGCATAGTACAGACCACCGGAATATGAACTGATGAACAAATAGCCATCCTTACCAAAAACGATGTCCGACGGATGTCTCACGGCAGGCTTGTTATCATGTATTGAAGGGAGGAAATGGCTCTCTCCGGTATTTATGTCGATAACGCCGAAGGCACTATGCTGTGCGGCAAACCACAGTTCGCTGTCATTCTTCCTGACCAGTTTTTTTACATTGTTCCTGACCGCATTTACGGGGATCAAAGGTTCGTATTTATAAATTTTGTAGGCTCCTGTTACCGTGTTGAGGCATCCCATTCCGCCACCCCAGCTTGCAAACCACAGCTCATGCTCTGACACGAAGAGCAAATCTCTGACAATTTCTTCCCTCCCACCGAACAGTTCGGGGTTAGTGGCTTTTTCCTTGCTTATCGGGTAATGACTGAACTCCCTGGACTTCAAATTGAACTTGAATATCCCCTGCAAAGTGCCCATCCAAACAACCTGGGGGTCTGCCGGATCGGCGGCACAGCAGATAAAGGTATTGGCCAGTCTGGGCTGCAATTGATGGATCTGGTTGGTGGGCTTGAAATTGGTAAACTTTTTTTCTTTCTTGTTGAAAATGTCAAACCCATGAAAAGACCCCGTTATCAATACGTTTTCCCCGTCATCGTACATTATGCAGTTTTGAACCGAAGTAAGTCCCGTAGAATTATCCCCGGTGGGATAGAGATGTTGTATGTTCAAACTTTCAGGGTCAATGATGTTCACGCCCTTGTCTTTGGTCCCTACCCAGATATTGCCGTCCTTGCTATTGTATAAACTGATGATGACATCTTCGCTTATGGTGGTAGAATCATTGGGGTCATTTTTAAAATGGATGATATCCGTTCCGTCAAAACGATATAAGCCCTTACCGGTACCAATCCATACAAATCCCCCATTGTCCCTTTCAATACAATTTATCCCTGAAGTTTCAAGTCCGTTTTGTTTTGAAATATTATTGAAAAGATACTGTCCCTGACAAAAATTGGCAAGGGCAAGCAAAAAAAGGACAATGATTGGGGCTAAGATTTTCAAAATTGTATTTTGCCCCAAAAGTATAGATTTTCGAGTGTGAAAGCAATAAGAAATTTTTAGTTGCTTGATATATATGATTAGAATGTGGAAATTATTGAGTAATTTCAGAATTTCCGACTTCTGCATTGTTTCAAAATAAATATCGTTCAAATAGAAAAAGTTGTTCATGGGTTAAAACATTTGAAGATAGTCATGGCTTACTCAACTGACGGGTTAACCCGTCAGTTTATCAATGGATTTGACCCAACACTAAAAAGTTTATCACCTAATTGAACGAAAAAAAGATGATAAAATGAAGATTTCAGTCAGCCCATCCATATTGGTAACCCGAAACAATATCCTAATGGCTGCATAGACAATATTCAATATAAAACAACATGTAATTATTGCTATTATATTAGCTGTTTTTATTTATAATTTGAACTCGTATTATATTCCATAAAAGTATAATTGCCATTTGCTAAACCGCATCAGGATAAAATGTGTCTGCAAACCATGGCGGTGCTATTGTTGCAACTATTTGAATAATACCATACAGCTCAATTGTTTCGGCACATTCCATTAATGAGTCAATTTTTGACCAATCGTATTGATCTTTAACCCATTCTATTTTTTGCCATGGAACAAGAAATTCCACAACTTCAAATCCCTGATTTTTAGCAGAGTCCATTTCCTGCATTATCTCATCTGTCGAAAGTTCCCAATAACCACTGAGTGTGGCTACCGTCCAACCGCTAATTTTATTTTATGTTAGAATTTCTTCTGTTATGCGATGTACGACTCATTTTTTCGTTATCGATAACAGATTAATCGTATTCAATAGACAAACCAACGCCAACTTCTTTTAAATTTGCCACTTTCGACAAAGCAATTTTTGAATCTAAGTCTACACAATGACATGGATGCAACTCTTTCGATTTCAACTCTTGAAAATAATCGACTGTACCTTTCAATTGTTCTTGAGAAGGTTGCAGTAAATGAAATCCACCAATAACATCAACAACACTATTTTCGTCACAAACCTTTTTGGCATATTCAACAATATTGCAAATCCCAGAGTGAGAACAAGCTGTAATAACTATCAAGCCTTTGCTCCCTTTATATGCCAATGCTGTATCATCTAATAGAAAATCATCTTTTATTCCATCCTTGGAATGAACTTTTCCAATAGGTTCTTTGTTCTCAAAATCGTTTGATCTTTCTATTTCTCCAAGAAAAACTAATTTTTCAGATAGCCAAAAAGGATCCTTTGTTAAATTTATCTTAAAGTGTTGATTGAGCTTAGGTTTAGAAATTATACATCCGATTTCATTTAAACCATCTATGGTCTTTGTTTCGAATACATTTGGATGAGCTATTAAAGTTGGATTTTTATAAGGTACTGATTCGATTTTTGCTTCGGTATATATTTTCAAGAGTGGATCAAGTCCCCCAGTATGATCTATGTGTCCATGAGAAAGAATAAGAAAATCGCTTTGCAGCAAATCTAAATTCATCTTTTGAGAATTGATAATAAAGGCGTTGGAGTAACCAACATCAAACAATACTTGCCTATTTCCATCTTGAATTAGATACGATACTCCTGGTTCACCAAGGAAGTATCTATCTATAAATGTATTATTGTCGATTAATACTGTTAGCTTCATAAATTTCTCTTAAAAAAAATGAGCGGCATTTCGCATAATGCCAGTTCATCTAAAATTTTTGTAATTTAACTAATAATTGATCAAATATAAGTAAATTTAAAGATACTTTGAAAAAATCAGTTAATATTTTATAATAAACTATGCTTCTGTTAAATTTATTATTCCATTCAATTTGCTGAATTATTTGTCCTTTATTATTTATAATTTCAATTGATTGGATATTTTCTCCTTACGCTATTTCAAAAGCATCATTCGTTTTGTTTGGGAAAAATATTTTTCTGTTCTCAATTGATAAAAATATATTCCTGATGAGACAGCTTGATTGTTTTCATTGGTGCCGTTCCAGACAACAGACCCTTTGACAAGTTTAGGATTACCATTAAGAGTTCGTATTTTCTGCCCTTTTATATTATAGATTTCTATCTTTGGGTTACTATGTTCGTTTGTAGTAAGATTATACGAAATCGTTGTTGAAAAATTGAATGGGTTTGGATAGTTTTGATATAATTCCCCACTTACAGCTGTTGTTATCTCATAATTTTCTATTGATACTGTACTGTTTATAGTTCCCGGTGTTCCATGTTCACAGGAAGCTGCCCAGCTTGTCGGCAATGTATTATCGAGCGTGTGATCTATCAATTCCAGGGTTGGCCCGTTACCATCCGGTTCTGTAGGCCAGGGTTCATCATCATCATAAATTAGTGAATCGACTATTATACCCACGGAATCATAAAGCCGGATTAATTCACCTCCGCCACTCAGACCAAAATCCATATCCCCGATGAAATTATACACATCAGGAAATAAACTTGAGAAAGCTATGGAATCTTTGGTCAGGACAAGATATCCATCTGCTTCAATGATCGTATTTGCAGGAAATGTGAAGATATGATCATCATTTTCATCCTTAAAGTACCAAGCCGAAATATCAATATCATCATTTTCCGGATTATAAAATTCAACCCAGTCTTCAGGATCAAAATCTTCTGAAGAATTATAGTTTATCTCATTTATAACCACATTAGCAGTTTCATACACCACATCAAGAAAATAAAATTCGTATTCTGCCTTGACGGGAGAAAATATTCCGGCATCATCATTTTCCGCATAAATATAATATTGAATATCGTTGTAACCGGCAATAATTGAAACCCCGTATATTCCATCTCCTGCAGCTCCGTCATTATGATTGCCGTCATCAAACATCTCTGTCTTTTCAAATTTCCCGTTTATATTCTGTTTGTAGCCAAGAATAACAATTTCTGCATCTTCAACTTCAGCAGAAAACCATACCGTTGTATTTGGTATTATCATTACAGGTGTATTAGCAATATTAGAAATAACCGGTGGTGTTTCCTGGAACAAGGGGTGGTTCAAAAGAAAAGGAACCCTTTCTTCCATTAGCTGTGTTATACCAACAATTGCATGAGGTCCATATCCTACCTGATTATAAATGTTATTAAAAAATTCATTATAAGAATAGAATTTATTGGGATCTGCCTGAACACTTTCGTCAATAATATCCTGAATGTCCAACGCTCTGGTTAAATACAGGTTATTCGAGAAATATTCTTCTATAATGGTTTTCATATGAGCAACATACATTCTGCGATAAGTCGGGTCAGGAAGTATTTTATTAATAATAGGATAATTAGGATGAGAAATATTCAGGAAGGGATCAAGATGTTGCATCCCTTGTATGGTTAAAGGTCCTCCGCCAATCAACCTCCTGAACACACCGAAATTCTCGTTCAGGTCCCAGAGAACGGGATTGAACCGATGCGAACCGTCTTTGAACAAATAATAATTATGGCCAAAGTTCACGGGAGCATCCAAATTTATCATCAGGATATCAAATGCCAGCATCCATAAATGCCTGTCAACATTTAAAACTGTTTCAACTTCTTCAGTATTATTGTTTAAAATATCCAGGAAGTTTACAAGTTCGTTCCAGCCATAATCGGATTTCAGTTCATAAAAGTTATAATAAGAACTTGAATCGGAATCAAAATAACCCCAGACTACAACCGGTTGAGGACCGCAGCTTAATTCTCCTTTAAACCGAATATCTTCATCAGGATTAAAATGAGTGTTCATAAAAAATTTGTCAACACTTTGAATGCTTGAATATAATCCTGTCAAATCACCATTGATGTATACATTAGCGAAATTGGCTTTACTCGCCGGCAGATATGTTCGTGCAATTTCATAACTAAGGACTTCCCTTACAAAACTGGGGTCTTTAAAACCATTCGCCAGTTTTAAAGTGCCATAACCATCCAATAGCTGATCATCAATGATATGATCCAATTTTATGTTCAGCGGATTTTTTATTTGATGGGGATTGTAAGAACTGTTGCCCTTGTATCTAACGCCAACGCTATCGTACTGCACATTGTTGATAATTGCCGTTCCCACGAGACGTTCTTCATCTCCGGCTGCATACAAACTGTCCAGGATTTCATCCCAGTCGGGTTCGGTAAAAACAATTTCAATGGTGTTCACGGTGTTTACATCATAAAATCCCTGGCAAATGCCCATTTGTGCAATTACCGATAATGCGATTAAAATAAAAATATTTTTTTTCATCATAACTCCTTTTTTATAAAATTAATTAAAAATTATTTTCTTTACACTAATAAAATCATCATTCTGAATTTTTACAAAATAAATTCCTTTCGACTGCTTACTTAAATCAACCTGAATTAAACCTTCAAGGTTTTTAAAACCTTGAAGGTTTCTGTCATAAACAACTTGTCCGCTTATATTTGTAATTACAATGGATTGAATATCTTTTCCTTCAATTGTAAATATTCCTGTTGTTGGGTTTGGATAAATAATAATTATCTTTTCAGTTTCATGTATTTGTTTATTGATATTGATAATTACGGTATCAACGTGTGTTTTAAACACACTTCCACCAAGAGTTGCTGCATACAGTGTATCCCTGTGGACAGGATCCACTGCTATATAATTGATAACTACATTTGTTAATCCATTACCGTTAAGATCATTCCATGTTTGTCCTCCGTTAAAAGTAGCATGTACTCCTTTTCTTGCTGTTCCTGCATACAAATAATCAAAGTTAGTGGGGTCAACAGCAATTGAATAAATTTTATTCACTCCCTGCGGGCTAATATTTATCCAATTTTCGCCTGCATCGGTTGTTTTGTAAACTCCATGTGCAAATGTAGAAATATAAACAATAGAATCGTTTTGCGGGTTAACCTGCATTTGTGAAATTGCAGCAGGAAATGTCATGCCGTTTATTTTCTTTTCCCAGCTTTGCAATTGCTCATCCCATTTATAAAAACCACCTTCTTCATAAGAAATACAGGCAGACCAATGCATACCTGAATCAGACCGTGTTGTACAATACAGTAAATTACCGGATTGAGGTGAAATATAAATATCGGTTACACTTAATTCATCGAGACCGTAAGCCAGTTCTGCCCAGCTTGTTCCGTTATCAGTTGTTTTCCAAACCCCATGCGATTGGGTTGCCATAAATATAGTATCACAGGTGTTGCCACAAAGCGATTTCCAAACACCAATACCAAATGTTCCTGACACCCTCGCTCCTGTGTTGTTAACGATATTAGCTACAAACAGACCCTTTCCATCAGGGATATAATGAGCAAATTCCCCTTTCGAACAATACAAGATGCTGCTGTCCTGCGGATCAATATTGATATGCCATTTATACCCAACCCTTTCAAAAGGTGTTTGCATATAGATAATCTGTTTCCATGTATTTCCCCTGTTACGCGATATTTCAAATCCTTTTTCGGCTCCGGTAAAAATTCTGCCGTAAGTGTCTATCATAACCATATTAACATATACACCATTAATACCCATAACTGCCGGCTCGAAAGACAATCCGCCATTTTCTGATTTCCGAATAGCATGTCCACCTCCTCCTGTAGAATACATAATACTTGAACGTTGAGGGAAACTGTCTTGCGTTAAAGAAGACCTTTCATCAATAATTATTTGAGTAAATCCTGATCCACGTTTATACCAGATATTTCCGCCATCTAAACTATAAAACATACCATCTCCACTATTTAAGGTAGTTGAATAAAAAGGCAGTTCATGAGCAACGTGCAAGCTCGTCCATATCAAATCCGAATTTTGACGGTCGTATTCAATATCATAACATACTGCGGCTGTGTCGGTTCCTATTTCTGCTGGTATTGGCAATTGTTGCCAATTACCCCCTCCGTCAACCGATTTGTATAGCCAATTTTTATAAGTACCGACAATGATTGTGTCAGGACAATAAGGATGTGGTTCAACTGTAGTAATTAAACTGTCGCTACCGTAAAAAATGGTTTGCCATACGGCTAATGAATCATTGTAAACAGATAAGCCTTCACCATAAGTAGCTGCATATAATTTCCCGTCTTTATCAATATTCAGTCTTGTTACACGAGTTAACCCAAGTCCGTTGTTCATCGGAGTCCATGTTTCACCAAAATTATCAGACACATATACTCCACCATCGCTTACCTGTCCCTGTGAAGTAACGAATCCCGCATAAACCTTTTGGTGATTATCAGGGGCTATTAACAAACTTGTTACATTAACAGACATTAAACCGGTATTTCTTTTATGCCATGTAATTCCATTATTATATGATTTATAGATGCCAAGAGGATTAGCACCGCACAGAATTGTATCGGGATAATCAGGATGAATAAGGATTGCCTCAACATTTGTTGAACCAAGAAGGGAATCAGGTGCCAGACTTTCCCAGTAGCCACCGCCATTATTCGTTCTGTGAATGAAACCTCCTGCTCCACCTACCAAAACAATATTGGTGTCATTAGGATGAAGGCAGATAAAATGCCTGTCCCCACCCCAGGGACCAATCGTTTCCCAATTTTGAGCATTCAAATTATTACTTAATGAAAAATGTATCATTATTAACAAGAATAATGAGATACCGTAAAAAATCTTTTTTTTCATAATTATTTTATTGAATAATAATTTTTTTCACACTTATAATATTATTACTCATGATTTTAATGAAATAAATTCCTTTCGGCTGCTTACTTAAATCAACCTGAATTAAACCTTCAAGGTTTTTTAAACCTTGAAGGTTTCTGTCATAAACAACTTGCCCACTGATATTTGTAATTTCAATATTTTTAATCCCTGCACCCTCAATTATAAACATTCCTGTTGTTGGGTTCGGATAAATAGATATATTAATTTCCGGTAATATTTGATTTTCATTAATTGATGTAGTAGTGGTAAACTCAAGAATTATTACATTACAATATTTTAAAGTATCCATTGTAAAATTTATTGTATCAGCATTATAAGAAAATGCAGGATAAAGTGTATCAGCAAAATCGGGTGAAACGAGCATTAAATTTTCACAACTGTCGGTTACAGGAATGGAAACAGGAACATTATACTGTGGTATCATCTGATGGTTTATGCTATCCCAGTTATGATTGATTATATGAAGATAGGATTTTGTGCCGTCATCTTTGTCCATATAAGAAATTGTAACTTTGGAGTCGTTCACAGGTGAAATAATGCTGCCCCCAACTAAGTTCCATTCACCGTTAAATGGGATAACACCATTAACCGTTACCTCTTGTTCAAAATTATTTATGATTACATTGCGATATATATGTTTGTGAACATTAAGAAAATCTGCACATAATTTAATGGTTTCTATTACTGGTGTTCCATCGGATGCGGTATCATTTAACGCTCTCCATCCGGGATATTTTACAGGAAAACAGAAATTTACACCTGCGGCATATATTTCCCATGTATATGTTCTTAAAAATTCTGTTCTCTCATCTGCTGGTTCATCATTTCCTCCCAAGTGGGAGAAAGGCATATAACCAAAACCATGGTCTAAAAATGCCACAACAGGAAGAGTATCATTTTGATGTCCTGATGTACAAACTTCGTGTATAAGCCGCCATGAATTAATTTGAGCCTGACTACCATTTAAATGGGTCTTCAAGGTATCACTTGCTGTTGGAGCAGAATAAACCGGAAATATAACATTGTCCCATACATAATATAGTATATAATCACAGTCTCCATTAATTAAATTAGTTCCGGCTAAACCATAAGTAAGGTGAATGGTTTTTCCTTGATTGGCTGCATAATTTGTAACATTATCGTGGATAAGATTCCAAAATAAAGATATTGTTTGATGTGAATATGAATTACTAAACAGATTCCTAAAGTTATCCAACATTGTACTATCATTCATAAAATGTGGAAATAACCTGTATAAATAAACTACCGGTAACCAGTCAAAAAATAATGGGTTGGGCGGATTAAGGAAATTGCTCTGAGTTATATTTCCACCAAATGGATTGTAAGTCCAGTTATGATATTGTAAATAATTGCGATAATTAAAAGAATTCATTGTTTCATCAGGGCATTGGTTGGTATCGGCAAAACTTATAAGTTTATCTGTTTCCCATCGTGAATCCGTAGCAGTCCATGCTGAATCTATACAATATTTCTTTAGTAAAAATTGCCTGAAACCTTGCCCGAAAATTTGCAGCTCAGGCAAATAAACTTGTGTATCAGTTGAAAATAATCTTATTTTGGAAGTTGCAACAGGTTCAACTAAAAATGATTTTGTAGGATCAGTATTATTTGTTATGTCTATTGCAGGTGTAAAATCCACCCAATCAGTTGTTGTGTCATTTTGATATTTAATAGAAAAATCATTGAGAATATAATTTGTATCAAGAAAAATATAAACTTGCTGAACAGTTCTAATTCTGCCAAAATCTATCTCAATCCAATGACTGCTACCTGTTTCGGAAATCCAGTAAGTTGACAGATCATCATCAAAGGCATATTTTGCAGAATCCATTTCAGAATCTGCATTTGGAATTGGCATAAAATATAGTATTGTATCAGAGTTGCACACCATTGAGAGTTTGTTTGTAAAATTTGCTGTTCCCAAATGATAATCATCGTATCCTGTATTTGCGTTATTTCCGGGCACAGCATAAGGACTAAATCTCTCTGCACCGGAAATACCGTCATAATCAAGTGCATTAACACCTGCATCTATTTGCTGGTATGAAGCACAAATAAGATAATCCTGAAAATTTTCATTTGCTATATTAACAAAAGTGATTAATGAATCACTCGCCATTTGTTGCCAGTAAATACTGTCCTCTGTATTTCTTGTAGATAAATCATAAAATACAGGGTCCGGTATCTCATAAGGAAACTGATGATCATCATCGTAAGGGCTGTCCCAAGGCCAGCCGGCATAAGGCCAAATTTCCGAAACCTGAACCCCTCCCTCTAACAATGTACCATTATCATTCATAATTGGAGGTATAGTCCAAAGATTATATTGTGGATCGGTATAAGCATTGTATGGAACTGCTGCTGTTTTCATCCAGCCTCTGATACAATACTGTGGATTAACATAAGTTGCTTCTATTGCCTCTCCCTGTGTCCATATTCCAAAATTGAATGTCCATACCGCGACATCGTTCAGGTCATTAACAACCTGTGCTGAAACTGGTTGTGTAATTCCAATTAAAAAATTTATTAAAACAAGAATAATTATTTTTTTCATAATTACCTCCTATTGAATCACAATTTTCTTTATGCTGATAAAATCACCACTCTGGATTTTCACAAAATAAATTCCTTTTGGCTGCTTGCTTAAATCAACCTGAATTAAACCTTCAAGGTTTTTAAAACCTTGAAGGTTTCTGTCATAAACAACTTGCCCGTTGATATTTGTAATCTCAATAGATTGAATGCCTACCTGTCCGGCAGACAGGTTTTCTCCTTTAATTGTGAATATTCCTGTTGTTGGATTAGGATAAATTGTAAGAAAAGAATCAGATAAATCATTTTTCTCAATATCAGTCAAAGTATCCAATGTAAATAAACAAGGTTCTTGTGGACTCAAGTTTATAGAGAATATTGCTATATCATTATTAACAGAAACAGAGTAGTTTGTACTTGTATTATACTCCATAAAAATATAATTGCCATTTGCTAAACCCCATCCTTTAATATTAACTTCAATATTACCCGAAAAATTATTATCTCTTGATAACATAAAAACAAATGGCTTATTACCTGCTATATAAACAAAATGACCGGTATAATTATTTCTGATAAGATTGTTGGTATCATAAAATAAACGAAGTGTATTGAGGTAATTAGTGTCGGAATATTCGCTTAAATAATATAAATAACCATCTAAAGGACTTCCATTCCATATTGCTCCTGTATAATTTGAGATAATATCCTTTAATGTATCCGGAGCTAATAAATTATACATATCAGGAAAAAGAAAACCAATTGCTTTATAGGAATTCAAAACAGAAGGATTTTCCAGTATTTCTTCTTCTGATATACAATCAAAAGGAAGCCCGGCATCCATAAATGCTTTTACCTGTTTCATTGCAAACATAAGGCTATATGTGCTATCAGTGTAATATTTGCCAATTTCAAAAGGTAGGTCAATAAATGCAAAATCTGATTTTGTTAATGCAGAAATATTCGGAAGGTCTGAAATGTTCCTGGTATTTCCTATCTCTGCTTTTTCTGATGTTGACCAGTTGCCCGAAATATTGTTTGAGTCCGGCTCTTCCCACCATAATAAATCGCAACCAAGAGATTTGTGATATTCTGACCATATAATAATTTCCTGAGTTAAAGATGTTGTATCCAGACTTCGTTCGTTTTGTAAAACACATGGCTTTCCGTTTCGATAACTTGCCTGTGTATTTGCTACCATCAGGTAAGGAACTAATGAAATTTCATTATTAATAACACAAAATAGATTTTCAGAAACTTGCGGAGCGCCTCTTATCACATCAATGTCAGGATTCATCAACATTGAAACGTAATCCATTCCGACCACTTCCGAAATATATCCGTTATCTAATTCGCCCCATAATCCGCCACCCGGATACCCGATAAGAATATGATCAGGGTCAAGCGATTTTACATAAGAGGCAAAATGTTGGAGTGTTTCACGTTTTTTTTCTATTCTGAATTTTGTCCATTCATTCCATTCGGTACGTGTATCAGGGCTTGATTGGCTAAACATGTTTAGCGGATATGGTGGTTGTGTTCCATAAAGCGATTCTGTGTAAGGTGAATAATCGGCAAATCCTGCAATACCATAACCGGCACCGGGATAATTATATTCGCCAGTGAACCAAAGCCCTAATGTCCATCCAAATAATGAAGGATGGTTTTTATAACGATTAATTATATTTACAATAAAAGTATCAATTTGTTCATAATATCCGGGATGATAGAATATTGGGAAAGAACCTTCACCTTGTATAGCAAGTCTTCCCCACATTTCTCCTGTGTGTATAGCAGAATCCGGATCATAAGTTGTGAAAACCGCATCAGGATAAAATGTGTCTGCAAACCATGGCGGTGCTATTGTTGCAACTATTTGAATAATACTATACAGCTCAATTGTTTCTGCATATTCCATTAATGAGTCAATTTTTAACCAATCGTATTGATCTTTAAACCATTCTATTTTTTGCCATGGAACAAGAAATTCCACAACTTCAAATCCCTGATTTTTGACAGAGTCCATTTCCTGTATTATTTCATTTGCCGAAAGCTCCCAATATCCTCCAAGTGTGGCTACTGTCCATCCGCTAATATTATATGGCTGATTATTTAAACAAATTGTTGGTACTCCGTTTATTGTTTCAACTGATGTATTATTAATTTGTGGTTTTCCAATTGTTGTCAGTATTAATATGAAAAA
This sequence comes from Bacteroidota bacterium, assembly GCA_030622635.1. Lineage (GTDB taxonomy): Bacteria > Bacteroidota > Bacteroidia > Bacteroidales > JADFUO01 > JADFUO01. The sequence continues at coordinate 17,526 of JAUXFX010000006.1, read as the reverse complement.
TCCAAATAATATTAATTTTTTCATAACAACTTCTTTATTCTATTAGTAATATTTTATTAGTTGAAATGTTATATTTACTCTGTACTTTCACAAAATAAACCCCTTTTGAATACTTCCTTAAATCAACTCTAAATTCATCAGATGACTTGGAGTCATCATATGAATAATACAACACTTGCCCACTAATATTTGTTATTTCAATGGATTGAATATCTTTTCCCTCAATTGTAAAAATTCCGCTTGTTGGGTTTGGGAAAATATTTATCAAGCCATTATGTATGTTTTTTTCTGAATTGATAAAACTAATATTTTCTAATAAAATATTTCTTTGTGATGTAATAATAGAATCCCCATTTATATAAGTAGTTAAATGTAAAATGTAACTTCCCTGTGATATACCGGATGTGTTCCAATTGTAAATAGAACTGTTTTGAATATATGGAGTATAGTTTGTATCAATAATTTCTAAAAAATTTGTTGTTTGAGTATCTGAAAATTCAAGTTTGTAACCTGTAATAATATCATTATTGCTAATTCCTTTTATATCAAATATTGAACCGCTTAAATTTACTGTTGAATCAATATAAGCATTTGGTATAGAGTCAACAAAGGTATTAAGAAAATAAGAACTATTGTTAACTATTGGTACTGAATTATATACTGTGTTACTACAATAAATTTTTGATGAATTAACAAGAGTAACATCTCCTTGAATTTCAGAATTTTGTATAAATATTTCAGAGCTATCAGAAGTTAGTATTATTGAAAAACCCGGATATAAACGTTGAATAAATGAGTTATTTACATATATTTTACTGTTATTTTCTGCTCCAAAATATCCACCGGTACCATCACATATACTATTTTCAACAAAAGCGGTAGAGTTATTAAAGCTTAATAATTCTCCAAAAACACAGTTTCTTATTGTTATTGAACTTGTGTCCATAGGGTAAAAATTCCATGCCTGTATTAATGTATTTGTTATAGAGAAATTTCGGTCAGACAAAGGAGCAGTATAAGATGAATAAAGAGAATCATTAAAAAAATCATAAACAGTATCAGTTACAGAACCTTTAAAAGGAAAGCCACAAGCCAAAACAACAGAATTATTTAACGTTATATCTGAGCCTGAATATTGCATTATACCCCAAAAAACAGTATCAGTATTGTGTAATTCTAAATTATAATAGACATTTGTAACATTACTTAATGAATCGGAAAAATAATATTCAGAAACATCACTTGCATAAGGAAATTGAGAGTTTTGTGCAGGTAATTCAAAATTAGCATAAGCATTTTCTAAAAAGCTAAACCAGAGAACTAATAAATTTGTGTTATTAACCCATATATTTGAAGAGTCGGAAATTATTAATTCCATTCCGCCTGAACAATCATCAATATTTAATGTAGCGTTATTTCCAATGCCAAGTGTCATAGCAATACCAATAGAGTTATTATATTTTGTATTTGATTGATAAAAAGATGATTTGTCAATAAAAAAAACATCATATTTTCCTGAACTTAGAGAAAAAACAGAGTTGGTGATATGAAATTCCGAACTGTCAACACCTATTAAATTATACTGCCCGACATAATACATTTCTGCATCTACTATTGCACTGTCTATAGCTAAGCAAGCATTACCGCCTACAGTAATATTACATTTTAAATTTAGGCTGTCTTTTAATATTGTTGTGCTGTTGCCATAAAAAATAATAGTTCCGTTTGCATTTAAATGAGAATTTTTAATGCTTAATTCACCCGAATCAGTATTTACTAAAAGATTGTTAATATAAAAAGCAGAATTATCAACTGACAACTTCCCATTATTAATAATATAAACTGTATCATACTGGACAGTAGTATTTGTAATAGTTATTTCTTCATTAGGATCAAAATAGCCAACAATTAGATTTTGTGCGTTTAACAGAAACGATATGCTTAGAGATAGTATTAATAAATATATTTTTTTCATGGTTTATTAAATTAATATTTAGCTTCCGTCAATGTAAAATTGTTATTGAATTATTATTTTTTCTGTTTTTATTAAATCATTAGTTTGGATTTTAACAAAATAAATTCCTTTCGGCTGCTCACTTAAATCAACCCTATATTCATCAGATGGGTTTTTAAAACCTTGAAGGTTTCTGTCATAAACAACTTGCCCACTGATATTTGTAATTTCAATATTTTTAATCCCTGCACCCTCAATTATAAACATTCCTGTTGTTGGATTTGGATAAATCAGAAAATCAAGTTCGGTGTTTTTATGTTCATTTTCATTTATTTCAGTACAATAACCTTTTAAGGGCAAAACAACATTGGAAGGGTATAAACTATTGCAATAAACTGTATTTGTGGCAACAAGGGGATTTACAAGGGTATCGCCGTTATGGTTCGGGTACATATCCCCACCGGTATTCATGTTCCTGTTAAACCGCGGATAGTTTGATGAAGTAACATCTATTCGTATTTGGTGACCCTCCAAAAAAGTAATCGCTGTATTCGGCAATTCAATTGTTATCGGATATATGCTTACGGGTGTCATCATCAGGGTATCCGTAACCCTGTAACCATTGCGAAAACGCATTCTTTGAATTCCATCATCCAATAATAACATGGACTTTCCATCAGGATAAACATCGGTTAAACGGACAACAAAATCAGTATCCAGTTTATCGGAAGAAACATACAGATTTATTATTGCATTTCCTTTCATTACAACATCATTGGTTAAAACAGGTGTTGAAAAAACTAAAATATCATTTCTGTTCTCAACCATATAAGATTGGTCAAAAGGTCCCTGCAACAAATCATATCTCAATGTTGATCCGCCCCATGTAGGCGAAGGGTCTTCGGGATTATAAGCAATTGTTAATTTATCGGAAGTATTTACAGGTATATCACCATTTATTGTTCCATCAGCATGTAAATAAAACATTACATCATTGATAGAATCGGGAGGCCAATTTGTTGCAGGGTTCCATGTGTTTTCCCCCATCTGGAAATATAGAATATCAGGCATGTTTTCCCAGTCGTTGATTTGTTCCCTTAAATAATAATCAAAAAACTGCAAGGCAAGGGAATCATCGTAGTTTTCAGCTTCGTAATAATCAATTTCCCCTTGCATTGCATTTCCCAAACCTGTTGTCGTAACCCCCCCGTGTGTCCATGGCCCGAACAATAACCTGTGTTCATCCCTGACAGAAATATCGGAATATACGCGTAAGCTGTCGTACCATTCTAAAACATCTTCAGTATTATGGTCGTACCATCCGCCAATCAAAAACATTTTTGTTTTGATCATTTCAGGAAAAAATCCAATGTCCTCGGCATATTGCCACATATTATTGTAAAACCTGTTTGAATCTATCCCCAATACCATAGCAGATGTACCATATCCAAGAATATCAAGAGTTTCAAGATATTCTGTTCTTAATGCTCCACCAGGAAAATAAGTAAAATAATTTGTAGCTGTTCCTGTAACTTTCGGTACGGCACAGATATGGGCAGGATGTTGTTCTTTTGCAGTATAATACTGAATTTTCCCGACAGCCGAACCACCGTAAGTTCCAACTTGTCCGTCAGACCATGGTTGCTGTGTTATCCATTCAATAATATCATAACCGTCTTCACCTCTTTTTTGAATAGTAACATTTGGCACACAGGCATTTGCAGAACCATAAAAGCATCGCCAGTCGGCAATTGCAAAAGCATAATCACTTGACGCAACATCAAAGTCAATATTTAATGGCAAGCCTGTTGAACGATAGATTTTTCTGTTATAAGGGGTCTGTATTAAAATGGTTGGAAATGTATCTGTTTCGTTAGGGAGATAAATATCTGCTGCCAGTTTCATGGTATCGCGCATTGGGATAGAATCAATTTCAGGTGTTAAAATCGTTCCATTAAACGATAAATCATCAACATAAATAGTTCCACTGCCTGCCGCGATTATTGTAACGAATCCATAAACAGGATTTGCAACCGGTTCGTATTCCATGTAAACATTGAATTTGGTATATACGGGATATGGGGCAACCATGATTTTTGCACCTACAGCTACTGTATTCAACAAAGCATCGGTAAGCGTAACAACAACGGTCAATGTATCGTTTCCTTCCATTTTATAATAGCCCTGCATGTTTGCAGGTTTATCAGTACACAAAAAAACTCCTGTTACAAGACCGGTAAAAGTTGATGAAGTATCGAATTTTACGGCATAATTTCCAGTATGACCATCAGTAGTTTTAGAAATGGCAGTACTGTCTGACGGATGAATAGGTGTCCAACCGGTTGGATAAGTTGTTCCCCAATTTTCAAAACCCGGATTTGGGATATTGCACTGTGCAAAAACCTGTGAACCAAACAACAATATACTGAATATTATAATGATAGTTTTCATGGTTCCATTCTTATTGAATTATTATTTTTTCTGTTTTTATTAAATCATTAGTTTGGATTTTAACAAAATAAATTCCTTTCGGCTGCTTACTTAAATCAACCTGAATTAAACCTTCAAGGTTTTTAAAACCTTGAAGGTTTCTGTCATAAACAACTTGCCCACTGATATTTGTAATTACAATGGATTGAATATCTTTTCCTTCAATAGTAAATATTCCGTTTGTTGGGTTCGGATAAATAGATATATTGATTTCCGGTAATATTTGATTTTCATTAATTGATGTAGTAGTATCAGTAAAAACAAGAATTATTACATTATAATATTTTAAAGTATCCATTGTAAAATTTATTGTATCAGCATTATAAGAAAATGCAGGATAAAGTGTATCAGCAAAATCGGGTGAAACGAGCATTAAATTTTCACAATTGTCGGTTACGGGAATGGAAACAGAAACATTATATTGCGGTAGCATTACACGGTTTATGCTGTCCCAATTGTGATTTATGATGTGAAGATAAGAAAAATTACTGCTGTCTTTATCCATATAAGCAATTGTAACTTTGGAGTCATTCACCGGGCAGCTAATTCTCCAATCCTGCCAGTTCCATTCACCATTAAACGGTACAATTCCATTAACTGTTACTTCTAATTCTTCGCTATTTATATTTACATCACGATAAATTTCCTTATATGCATTAAGAAAATCCGTCTGTTGTTTAATAATCTCTATAATTGCAATATCATAGGATGTTGAATCCCACCAGGCAATATAATAAGGCACAACTACCGGATAGCAGAAATTTACACCTGCCGCATACATTTCCATCGGATAAGTTCGCAAATATATTGCTCTCTGGTCAGCAGGTTCATCAATACCTCCGAGATGAGCAAAAGGCAGGTGGTCTGCAAAATCGCAAAATGCTACAAGCGGAACATCCTGTCCCATTGAGTTTACCGTATATTCCTTTAACAATCTCCATATATTGATGCGTGCCTGAAAGCCATCTAATAGAACCTTGTTTGAATCCGTAGGCGATGGTGCATTATATACAGGAAAAATTGGGTGATCACCTAATGGAGCTAATAAGTAATCTTCATTACCTGGATTAAAAAATCCGTTGCGTGCTACATAAACATCTTTCCCAAGATTTGCTGCATAAGTTCTTACGCTATCCATAGCAGGAAACCAAAAATTCGGGTATGTTCTTTGGTATGAATAGGAAGCTGAATGTAACATCACAATAGTATCAAATATATTTGTATCAGCGAAAAAAGGAAATAATAGTCCATTTATATATTTTGTCGGACACCAATCCCAAAAGAGCGGATTAACAGGATTGAGATAATTTAAAAAAGTAATATTCGTACCAAATGGATTGCCTGACCAGCCATGTGTCTGCAGATATTTGCGATATTTGAAAGTATTCATTGTGCCATCAGGACAGACAGAAGTATCTGACAGAATAACAAGTTTTTCTGTTTCCCATAGCGAATCATTAACAGACCAACCTAAGCTATCGCAGTATTTTTTTAAAAGATACTGTCTGAATCCCTGACCAAAAAGTTGTATTTCATAAACCCATATTTCATTATCAGTTGAAGAAAGACGAACCTTTGTTGCCTGAGCAGGTTCTATCAAAAATGAACAGATAGAATCGGTATTTCCTGTAAAAGATATATGTGGATTGAAATTTTGCCAGATATTTCCATTCCAGTATGTAATTTCAAAATTATTAGGTATATGAACAGAAGGAAATTTTAAATAAACCTGTTGAATTGTCCGTATCCGCCCAAAATCTATCTCAATCCAATGACTTCCCGCAAAGGATGAGCGCCAGTATGTTTCATTATTATCATCAAAAGCAAAAAAAGCAGAATCATTATTAGAACTTGCTGAATCTGTTGGCATAAACCACTCAATCGGGTCAATTATCCCGTGTTCACATACTACTGAGAGCTTAGTAGCAAAATTTGCTGTACCAATTGCATAATCATCATAGCCGTCATTTGAATTATTATCAGGAGTTCCTGTAGTAGTAAAACGGTATCCTGCATTTATCTGGTCAAACTCCAACGCGTTCACATTAGCGTCAATCTGTTCATAAGCCCAGTATAACAAAAAATCCTGCCAATTTTCATTAGCTATTGAAGCATTGCTCTTGGGATAAGTATAATTCCCCAGCCAATAAATACTATCATTTGCATTTCTTGTTGCAAAATCATAAAAGACAGGATCGGGCACTTCATAAGGTGGTTGATGATCATCATCATAAGCATTATCACATGGCCATCCTGTATTTTGTTGAATATGAGCACACTGAACCCCACCTTCAAATAAAGAACCTAAACTATTTAAATAAGGTGGAATTGTCCACAAATTATAAGTAGAATCAGCAAAATAATTACAGGGAATCTCGGAATATTTAAACCACGCTCTTTTGCAATATTGTGGGTTCACATACATTGCAGAATCTGCATGCCATCCTTCTGTTATTCCTCCGTTGAATGACCATACTGCAACATCATTCAGGTCATTAACAACCTGTGCATAAGATTTATGTGAATTTATGCTTAAACTTATTAAAACAAAAAAAATGATAATTGTTTTTTTCATAATTGCCTTCTATTGAATCACAATTTTCTTCACACTGATAAAATAATAACCTTGAATTCTTACAAAATAAATCCCTCTCAGCTGCCCACCTAAATTAACCAGAAACCAAAAACAGCAGAAACCAGTAACCAGCAACACGAAGTCCATATGAAGCGAAGCAAACGACACAAAGTTAGTACGTATGTATCCGTATGGACGGATTCACTTCGTTTCATTAGCCCGTACGACCAAAGGAAGTCCGTATGGATGGGTAAACAGAACATTAACTCCATTAGCTATTTCTAACCTGCATTAAATAAAATATGACAAATAAATCTTATGATAGTTTAATCAGTTAAAAATAAATTCAAAATATTTTTAACTTTTGTAATAATATAGTTTATTGTGGGTCAGGAGTTCTGAAATTAAGAAATTATTAATATTAAGAACCAAAAAGACGGGTTCTTAATTCGTTGATCATTTTTTTTGCTTTTTCAACAGATTCAAAAGCAAGAGCACCTGAATAAAGTGTCAAAAATTCTCTGCATAAATCTTTATCTTCTTTAAATAATTTAATAGCAGTTTCTTCAATTACCGGTTGCATGGCATATTCTTTTGCTTCATATTCTTTCCAAACTTCACGTACTTTATTAATGTTTTTTTTATAATTCAGGTCAACCAGATTTTCTAAAGTATTAAATATCCAATATGCTTTTTCAGGGTTATAATCATACGTGCCTGCGGGCGGATTAAAATGAAACTCCGCAGTTAAACTTTTATTCAAATCATATTGAAAATAATACATTTCAGGGGTTTCCGTTATTCCCAAATACCATGGAGTAAGAACACTTGAACATGAGGCACCGGTTGTTCTCCAGTAAACACAACCAATTTCCGGCGGCAACCAGTTTCTCAACTGGAATACAGCGGCTTCCTGGTTATGCTGACTGCAAATACATCCATCGCCTGAATTCATAATATTATGCGGCGAGCCCAGTTTATAATCATTTGTTTTATCAAACTCGGTTCCTTCAAGATGGTCGCTTAGAATATCTCTCATATCCTGAACTGTCATTTTACGATTTGCTTTAACTGAGAAAGGAAGGTTTCCCTTAATTGGTATCGGGATGTTTTCCCCTGTCATCAAACATTGACCCCGCCATTGTCTTGAATCGCAACCATATTTAATATCAAACCAGCCTTTACCGGGCTTGCTGTATGCATTTTTGTAATTGAAAGGCTTACCGCTTTTCGGGTCATACCATCCCCTTTTTATTGCATACTCAATTAAATCGGGTGATGCTAAAAAATTATTTGTGTCTTTCAAATTAACTTCCCCGATTATGTTAACATTTGCTAAAACAACCACCTCATTATCAGGGACCCGTTGAGCCACCCAGTGCTGTCCCCTTGCCATTGATAATATCCATGCTTCATTGGGGTCGGCTATAACTAACGTTACACCCAGGAAATTACATCCGAAATGTTTTATCAATTCTCCTGCAATAAGTACACCTTCTCTTGCTGTTCTTGCCCTTCGTGCTACCTGACGCCTTAACATATACCCAATACCGCCGTCAATTATGTCTCCCCGCTTTATTAATTCTTCCCATGAATCTTCAATGGTTCGTGTACCATCACTGGCACAAGCAACACCCCATTCGTTGATATATGAATCACTGCCTCTTGAACCAAAATTTTCGGACCAGATAAATGAATAACTTTCACTTACTTCAGGATATGTGCCGCCATTTGCAAGTTGAATTACTGCACCCGGTTCATATTTTATCCTCGGCACAACCCGGAAATTCAGGAATCTTTTACCGGAATTCAACTCACTATGGGCAAATAATACCGAGCCGTCAGCTGTTGCTTTCTTTCCTGCTATCACTGCATAACAGGCAAATACGGAAGAAGATGATATTATCACAAATATCAAAGGAACGATTGTAAAAATTAATACTTTCTTTATTTTCATTTTTTTAACTTTTAATTAATGTAATATTTTAAAAACCAACTCTTTCATTAATTCTCCATCTTTAGCTGAAATATTTCCAACACCTTTTGATTTCACATCATATTCTCTGAGATATGAAATAATTTTTGACAGTTTTTCAAACGAATAATTTTTAGCGGCATTTTCATAATCATAAACAAAATACGGATTTATTGAAAGAGCTGATGCTACATTATTCCTTGACCTGTCTTTTAACTGATGGTAAATCAATAATTTCGAGAAAAAACTATATAAAACCGGGATAATTTTGTATATCGGATTTTCCTTAGGATTAGCAGCAAAATAATTTATTATCTGGTTGGCTTTATAAACATTTTTCTTACCCAAAATTTTTTGAAGCTCAAATACATTAAAATCCTTGCTTATCCCGATATTTTCCTCAATATGAAAATCGGTTATTTGGGTGTTTTCCGGTAGATTTATTATCAGCTTACTTATTTCATTTGAAATTTTACATAAATCGGCCCCGAGATATTCCGACAATAAAAAAGACGCTTTAGGTGTGATTGTATATCCTTTTTGTTTTAAATAGTTATTAATCCAATCAGGAATTTTATTATCATACAATTTAGCCGATTCAAATAAAACACTGTTTTTTGCAATAGTTTTTGCAAAAGTTGTTCGTTTGTCAAATTTCTTGTACTTATAACAAATTACAAGTAATGTTGATTTTAAGGGATTCTCAATATATGGAGCAAGTTCTTCGATTTTATTTACTTGTTGAGCTTCTTTAACTATCACAACCTGATAGTTCGACATCATGGGAAACCTTTTTGCATAGCTGACAATTGTCGGCACATCTGTTTCTCTTCCGTAAATAACCGTTTGATTAAATTCTTTTTCATCTTCGCTCAAAATATTTTTTTCAATATAATTTGATATTTCATCAATATAAAACGATTCCTCACCGGTCAGGAAATAAACCGGGTAATAAATTTTGTTCTTTAAATCGGTGATTATCTGGTTAAATTTCATAATAATCAAAATAAAGATGCTTAACTGTTTCTCCTTTATTTATTAGCTGGTTTAATGAATCAATACCAATTTTAAGATGTTCTTCAACAAATTTTTCCGAGATTTTCCGGTCACTTTCTTCGGTTTTAACACCTTCGGAAATCATTGGCTGGTCAGAAACCAACAGCAAAGCACCTGTTGGTATTTCATTGGCAAAACCAACAATAAAAATCGTTGCAGTTTCCAGGTCAATTGCCATGCTTCGTGTTTTTCTTAGGTACTTTTTAAACTCTTCATCATGTTCCCAAACTCTTCTGTTTGTTGTATAAACAGTTCCTGTCCAGTAATCCCGTTTATAATCGCGAATTGTAGTTGAAATTGCTTTCTGTAAATTAAAAGAAGGCAAAGCAGGTACTTTTTCAGGAAAATAATCATTTGATGTTCCTTCTCCTCTTATTGCAGCAATTGGTAAAATCAAATCGCCTAATTTATTCTTTTTCTTTAATCCTCCACATTTGCCTAAAAATAAACAAGCTTTAGGTGAAACAGCACCTAACAAATCCATTATTGTTGCTGCATTAGCACTGCCCATCCCAAACTCGATTATAGTTATATTTTTTGCCGTGGCATTGGGCATTGGCTTATTTTTACCATGTATTTCTACATTATTCCATTCGGCAAACAGCTCAACATAATTAATGAAATTTGTTAAAATTATATATTCGCCAAAATCATCAAGTTCAGTTCCTGTGTAGCGTGGTAACCAGTTTTTAATAATTTCATCTTTAGTTTTCATATTTTTTATAATTTCACGCAAATTTAATTTTTTTTACTTTAAATAAAGAATTTAAAATAAATATTACCTTTGAATTATGTATAAATTAAATCTTCCGGAATACAATTTTAAGATAAGAAAAAGCAATCAAAAGCTTGAGATATTCGACCGGTTCAGGAAAAAATATGTTGCACTGACACCAGAGGAGTGGGTAAGACAAAATTTTATTGAATACCTGATTCATGAAAAAAATTTCCCGGAATCATTAATTATTGTAGAAAAAAGTTTATCTCTTAACCAAATGCAAAAACGCGCTGATGTGGTTGTTTATACAAATAAAGGCACGCCAAAATTGATTGTTGAGTGCAAAGCACCGGAAGTTAAAATTACACAAAAAACTTTTGACCAGATTGCAAGATATAATATGACTTTACAAGTGGATTATCTGATTGTTACAAATGGAATAATCCATTATTGCTGCCGTATTGACTTTATAAATAAAACTTACAACTTTCTAAAAAAAATACCTAAATATAATGAAATTTGAAATTCGAAATTCGAAATTTGAAAAAAACTTATTTTAACAGCCTAATTTCAAATATCTAATTTCTGAATATGAATTTTTCTAAAATTTATAAGTAGCAGAAAATAAATTAACTAAAAGAATATAAACACATAAAATTCCACGAAACATATTCCCCTCCTATGTTTAGATTAATGAAATTTTATATTTCATCAGCAAGTTCAAGAAACCGCTTGTAAGGAATTGCGGGCAAGCTTTCAGCATGAAATGCTCCGTTTGCCTGACTAATCATTGATACTTTAGCAGCTACTTCTTCGTTGGGTGCTTCATAAATGTCAAGAAAATCATATTGTCCTAATATTGCATAATGAGCAATAAATTTGACTTCCGGACATTTTTCCTTAACATGTTCAAGCCAGTTTCTACCTATTTTTGCCCTGTCTTTCATTTGTTTTGAAAGATCGGGCGATAATTTGGTCATTAAAATGTATGTTTGCATTATCACCTCCTGTTATTAATAAATTTATTAAAAATGAAATTGCAAGATACAAAAAATTTATTTCTTTACAAAAAAATCTTGTTATTAAAATATTTTTATAAATTTGCATTCACATAAAAAATAATTCGTTATGAAAAATAATATCATCAAAATCGTTTTAGCAATTGTAATAATTTTACTGGCATACTTTGTATATGAGAGTATTTTAGAACCCGTTAGATTTAAAAAAGAAAAAAAAATACGCGAACTGGAAGTCATTCAACAGCTTAAAGACATTAGAACAAGTCAGATGATTTACCGGACAATAAACAACAAATACACTGCTTCTTTTGACTCGTTGATTGAATTTTTACATACCGGCGAAATTCCTGTGGTAAATATTATCCCTGACCCTGAAGACACTACTTTTACAAAAACAATCAATGACACTATTGGCTATATTAATGTTGGGGATTCACTTTTCGGTAAACGCCTCAACTTTGTTATTGATGAAATCCGGTTTATTCCTTTTACCGATACTATAGAATTTGAAATAAATGCAGGAGAAATTGAACAAGGTAGAGTTAAAATTAATGTTTTTGAAATTTCTGCTCTTTATGAATATTTTTTAAAGGGATTAGATAGGCAGTTGATTATAAATCTGATAAAATCAAAAAAAGAAATTGACAGGTTCCCCGGCTTAAAATTAGGTTCAATGACGGAAGCTTCTACCGACGGAAACTGGGAATTTTAACAACTATATGTTAGATGTCGTCACATACTATTGCTAATGCAAATTATATTGATAAAGTTCTGACAAAAGACAGTTCAAGGTCTTATTCAGATTATTATAAAGATTATTTATTATCCATTCAGTTCTCGCTGGATGGATTTTCTTTTTGTGTTATTGACATTGAGCGGAATAAACACCTTGCTATCAAATCTTATTTCTTTCAGGAAATTGAAGATTACGAAACACTGTGTAATGAAATTGAAAACATTATTTCAGAAAATGAACTTTTAAAAAGGGCTTTTTTTACCATTAATATAAACTTTGAAAGTCAGAAATCAACACTTGTCCCATCACCGCTTTTTGATAAATCGGAAATAGATTCATACCTGAAATTCAATCATAAAATCCAGCACGACGAAGAAATATTTTTTGACGAACTGAAAAACCTTGAAGCATATAATATTTATACAATTCCGAATTGTATCAGGGAAAAGATCAGAAGCAAATTTTACAAATACAAAATTTCGAATTTTTCAAGCACTTTAATTGAAAGTCTGCTAATAAATCATAAAAATCAAAGTTTAAAAAATAAAGTTTTTACAAACATACGCTCATCATATTTTGACATCATTATTATTGAAGATAAACAACTTATCTATTACAATGCTTTCAAATACCGCACTAAGGAAGATTTAATTTATTTTTTAATTTTCACACTTGAACAACTTAAGCTCAATCCGGAAACCATTGATCTGGTCTTGTTAGGAGAAATAAATAAAAGTTCAAATTATTACGAAATATTATTCAACTATATCCGGAATATCAGTTTTATCGAACGAAACGATTACTTTAAATATAGTTATGTTTTAGATGAGGTGCCTTCAAATTACTATTATAACCTTTTAAATATCAGTTTGTGCGAATTATAAGCGGCAGTCATAAAAGCAGAAAAATAATTGCTCCTAAAAATTTACCTGTCAGGCCTACAACCGATTTAGCCAAAGAAAGTTTATTCAACATTTTAATTAATAATTTTGATTTTGACGAATTGGTTGTACTTGACCTTTTTGCCGGAACCGGTAACATTTCCTATGAATTTGCCTCAAGAAACTGTAAAGAAATTACTGCTGTGGAACAAAATTTTAAATGTGCGGATTTTATAAAGGAAACCGTTCAAAAACTAAATTTTGATAATATAAATATTATAAGAGCCAATGTGTTTAATTTCCTTAAGTTTACAAACAAAACTTATGATATTATTTTTGCAGACCCGCCTTATGACCTTGAAGGAATTGAAAAAATCCCCGAACTGATATTCAGCCGGCAGCTTTTAAACAAACAAGGATGGCTGATAATTGAACATTCAAAAAAAACAGAACTTGAACACCTGCCTCACTTTTCACAACAAAGAAAATACGGAAAGGTAAATTTTAGTGTTTTTAATACTCATCTTCGTGAAAAAAGAAATCTTCACGGGTAGGATAATCGGGCCAAAGGTCTTCTATTTTATCATAAGCTTCGCCCTCATCTTCTACTTCTCTTAAGTTTTCAATAACTTCCATAGGAGCTCCCGACCTTATACAAAAATCAATTAATTCATCTTTTGTTGCAGGCCATGGTGCATCTTCGAGCTTTGATGCTAATTCAAGTGTCCAATACATATACGTAAAATTTTATGCTTTGAATTTTTTGCAAAAATAATTTAATTTTAAAAAAAATCAAGAAAAATATTTTTGTATTTTTGCCTTACAATAAAATATTTCATAATCCTTGTCTAATGAGGAAGTTAAATAAATTTAATTACACTATTATTTTTTCTGTTTCATTCATACTATTCATTACATTGCTTATTTATTTACCTGCTTTTAATAATGGATTTACAAATTTTGATGACCACAGATACATTTTAGAAAATTCAGGCATAAAACATTTTTCTTTTATAAATATTTATAATTATTTCTTCACTTTCTTTGATGGTCACTATCACCCGTTAACAATGCTTTCATTATCAATTGATTATTTGTTAGGCGGATTAAATCCAGGACAGTATCATTTTACCAATATTTTAATTCATCTATTGAATACTTCCTTTGTGTTTTGGTTTATTTACAAACTTTTTAAAAATATTAAAATTTCAACAATTGCCGCATTATTATTCGGCGTAAGCACTATGGGAGTTGAATCCGTGGCATGGATTTCCGAACGCAAAAACCTGCTATATACCTTTTTTTATTTGGCTTCTCTGATAAACTACATTAAATATACCGAACATAATAAAAACAGGTTTTATATCTTTTCATTCCTGTTATTTTTATTATCAGTATTATCAAAATCACAGGCAATTACATTATGCCTGACATTGCCGGCTATTGATTTTTTATTAAAAAGAAATTTTTTAAGCAAACATGTCATTATTGAAAAAATACCATTTTTTATTACTGCGATAATTTTTGGATTTATTGCCCGACTGGCACAACAATCATTCTGGATTAACTTGAGTGAAACAGGATATTCATTTTTTGAAAGAATTATTTTCGCGGGTTTTGCATTTATTCAATATATAATAAAATTGATTGTTCCTGTAAATCTCTCGGCATTTTACCCCTATCCTGTTAGAGCCGGTGAAATTTTTCCTTTTCAATACTATCTTTATATTATTCCTGTAATTGCAATTATTATTGTTTTGGTATTTACTATCAGGCGTTCAAGACCAATAGCTTTTGGAATATTGTTTTTTATTATCAATATATTTTTTGTTCTGAAAATTTTCAATATTCCTTATGGAAATTATTTTATGGCAGACCGTTACATTTATCTCTCATCAGTCGGAATATTTATGATAGCAGGTATTAGCTGCAATAATCTTTTAAAAAGAGGAAAAATCACAAAAATAATCACTTGTATAATTTTTACTGCATATATAATTTTTCTGGGTTTATTAACATACCAGCAAAATAAAACATGGAAAAGCAGCATAACTTTATGGAGCAATGTTATTGAGCAATTTCCCGAAGCGACAATGGCATGGAACGACCGAGGAAATGCCAAAGCCAATTCAGGAGACCTTTCAGGTGCAATTTCGGATTATAATCAAGCAATAAAATCAGACCCTGAAAATCCGGTATCTTATAATAACAGGGGCAATGCCAAAGGAAAATCTGGAGATTATCAGGGAGCTATCAACGATTTTAACAGAGCTATTGAATTGAACCCTGATTATGCTGATGCTTTTAATAATCGTGGTTTAGCCAATACTAACCTTGGATATTTTAATTTAGCAATAAGCGATTTTAACACAGCTATCAAAATTAAACCTGAATTTGTTATCGCTATCAATAACAGGGGAAATGCTTACCGGAAATCAGGTAATTCTGATAAAGCCATTACTGACTTCAACAAAGCCATTTTTTTGAATCCGGATTTTGCACAAGCTTATGCGAACCGCGGTAATACCAAATGTGATTTGGGCAAGTTTGAAAGTGCAATTAAGGATTTTAATACATCCCTGAACCTTGGACTAAAACATCATACTATTTATTTTAAACGCGGGTTTGCAAAATATAATCTGAAAGATTTTAAAAGTTCGATCCAGGATTTTGATAAATCTATTAAAATTAAAAAAAGTTATTCTGATCCTTATACTTACCGCGGATTTGCCAATTATAATCTTGAAAATTATTTAAAAGCAATTGACGATTTGAATATTTCAATAAGAAAAAGTCCTGATTTTGCATTATCTTATGCAATAAGAGGACTGTCAAAAATTAAAACCGGACAGAACAATCAAGGTTGTGTTGATTTGCAAAAAGCTGCTGAACTCGGCTTAGAAGCCGCCTTAAAGGAGATGGAGAAATACTGCCTGTGAAATAATTATAATAAAATTATAAATATTTACTCCGAATAATTGTCAGTTTCCATGTCAAAATATAGGAAATAAGGGAAATCCATCCATACGGATTTGCTTCGCTTCATACGGACGCCCTGCGGTTGTAAGGGAAATAGGGGGAATAAGGGTATAGGGGAAATAAGGACTAATTATTTTCAAATGAGTAGAAAACAAACCGACTAAATCGGGAAGACAAAAGTAGAGAGTAGTTGGAGTTCTTTATTAATTCGGCGATTTAGTTTTATGGAATAGGTATTGCTTTTATTTCTGTGAATGTAAAATTTAAGGATTTCGTACCTTTTGATTTTGCTTCTAATATTGTTTTTATAGCTTCAAGAAAGGATATATCTTCTATCTCGGATATCCTTTGAATTAAAGCGTTTTTTAGTTGAATGGTTGTCATAACATGTTTTTTAACAAATTTACAATTTTTTAAATTATTAATGAAAATTTCACTTATTATTTTTTTTAGCAATTATTGCCAACTCATTTATACAAGAAATAAACATTCGCTATATTTATTTTTAGCAAATATAATCATTTTATAAATCCTCCACTATCCCAATCTCCTCCTCCGTCAATCCATAAAGCTCATAAACCAACTCATCAATTTTGTTTTCTGTGTGGTCTACGGCACGTTGAAGTTGCCGGCGATGGGTTTCAAATTTTGTGATTTGTAGTTCTTTGTTGATTATTCATTATCAAAGTTTTTATAACCAATTCTTTTTCTTGGTTTTTCTTCTATTTTATTTTGATGTAAAGCATCAATTTTATTAAGCAAAAACTTGAATACTTTATTTATTTTATCATCCAGATCTTTGAGTTCAAATTTTAAGTCCCGGTTTCAATTAACATAGCTCTGTATTTAGCAAATGCTCTCATAATTTCAATGTTAATTGCAATTGCTTTAGGCGACCGCAATACTGAAGAAAGCATTGCAACACCCTGCTCCGTAAAAACCAAAGGATTTACAGATGAATGTTTAAGGCTGGCTAACCGGTCACAATTTGTTACTAGTTCTTTAATTATTATTAATTCATGCTTTGTGGTCTTTAAAACAAATTCAAAATTACAATAAACTCTAATTAATTTTCTTCTAAAAGCTTCCCAATCGTAAATCCTTTGTCAATAAAATGCTTTAAAAACCTCGGCAAGGCATATA
>JAUXFX010000207.1 GCA_030622635.1 Bacteroidota bacterium | reverse complement strand
ATGTATATTGACTGGAACGGAAATATTATGCCTTGTGTATTTGTTCCTTATTATGAAGATAATATTATAGAACTATATAATGAGGGGAAAAATTTAGCTGATGCAACAACATCACAATTAATGAATAGGGGTAGAAAATGGAAATGTGAATATTTATCTTCTGACAATCATAATTATTTGATGCCATGCTCAATAAGAGATCATTATGAAAATTTTATACATAATATTTTAACTAAAGATTCAAAGCCGCAAAACAAACAAGCGGAAGAAGCAATTAATGATAAAAAATTTCATCAACTATTGAATGAATATGATAAGGATTTAGAAAGATTATCCCAAGAAGTTATAGATAATGAAACAGATAAGTTTTAATTTAATAAATTATTAACAATTAAATATAAATAAAATGAGAAAATTAAATTTAACAGTATTAGTAAGTGCATTATTCCTTTTAGCAGGATTTAATGCAAACGCACAAGATGCAGGTCAAATCCTGAAAGGGATGGACGATGTTATGTATGCACCAAAAGACCAGGATTCAAAAATTAAAATCGTTTTAATTGATAAAAACGAACGTGAAAAAATCAGGGAAGCTACCGTTTTACAAAAAGGAACCGATATGCGTTTGTTTAAATTTACTGCACCTGCTGCACAGGCAGGTGTTGCATTCCTGTCGCTGGCAAATGATGTAATGTACATCTATATGCCGGCATTTGGTAAAGAAAGAAGGATAGCTTCACATGTAAAGAACCAGAAGTTTGCCGGAACCGATTTTTCTTATGACGATATGGAAGCAAAACCTTATTCCGATAAATACACACCGAAGATATTAAATACGGAAGGTGATGCTTATGTTCTTGAATTAACTCCTAACCCGGACATTAAGACCGATTACTCAAAATTAATAGCCACTATAAATAAAAGTAATTACTATCCCTCTAAAATTGAATATTACGATAAAACAAGCAGAAAAGTAAAAGAGTTAGTTAATAAACAAATCGAAGAGGTAGATGGCTACTGGGTTTCAAAAGATATGACCATGACTGACCTGAAAAAAAATCACAAAACCAAAATGATAACAACATCGGTTACTTATGATAATGGTTTTACTGACGATGAATTTACGGTTAGAAAATTAAAACAATAAATATTCATTTATAATGGTATTAGTAACCGGAGGAACTGGTTTTGTCGGTTCTTATTTGCTTTTTGACTTAATAAAATCAGGAGAAAAAGTGAAAGCATTAAAACGTAAGAATAGTAGTACTCATAATGTTAATAAAATTTTTTCCTTTTATTCTCCAAACCCGGATGAGCTAATTTCACAGATTGAATGGGTTGACGGGGATATTTTAGACTTTAATTCTTTGTTGAGTGCTATGGAGGGAGTAACAGAAGTATATCATTGTGCCGGTATGGTTTCTTTTCTGCCCTCAGATAAAAAAAAAATGATGAGAATCAATGTTGAAGGTACTGAAAATGTGGTTGCAGCATCTTTAGAAAAAAAAATTAATAAATTGTGTTATATCAGTTCTACTTCTGCTCTTGAAACACATTTAATCTCTAATTATTCCATAAGTAAGTTTCGAGCCGAAGAAAAAGTACAAAACGGAATTAAAAAAGGTTTAAATGCTAACATTATAAATCCATCTATAATATTAGGTGCTGGAGGATGGGAGAATAATGATAAAAATTTATTCGTTGCTATCTCGAAAGGTTTTAAATATTATTCAAATGGAGTAGCCGGCTTTGTTGATATAAAAGATGTTAGCTCGGTAATAATAAAGCTGATGAAAAGCAATATTGTAAATGAAAGTTTTATTATTTTATCAGAGAATTGTTCTTATAAACAGTTGATTAGTAAAATTGCTGAAAACCTCAATGTAAAAAAACCTTATATTTATTTATCACCATTTCTTTCTGAAATAGCATGGAAAGTAGAAACTATAACAAATATTTTGTTTGAAAAAGAACCAATATTAACCAAAGAAATGATAAGCCTTGCTAATAATAAAAAGTATTATTCAAATCAGAAAATTAAGGATGTTATTAATATTGATTTTATATCGGTTGATGATTCAGTTAAACAAATTTGTGAAATTTTTTTAAACGACTATAAAGTATAAATTATGAAAAAGAATGTTTCATTAGTGTTGTCAAGTGGCGGGGCAAGAGGTGTTGCTCATATTGGCGCTATTGAAGAATTAGAAAGGCAAGGATATAATATAACTTCTATTGCAGGTACATCAATGGGTGCTTTGGTAGGCGGTGTATATGCAACCGGAAAACTTCCGGAATATAAAGAATGGTTATCCTCTCTCGGTAAGCTGGATGTTTTTAAAATGATTGATTTTACTTTCAGCACAAGCGGGCTTGTAAAAGGAGACAAAATTTTTAAAGAAATGCGAAAGCTGGTTCCTGATACTAATATTGAGGATTTAAAAATACCCTTTGCTGCTGTCGCAACTGATATTATCAATAAAAAAGAAATTGTATTTACCCAGGGTAATTTATTTGAAGCAATAAGAGCTTCCATTTCCATCCCTTCTGTTTTTACACCCATGCAAAAAGATAATCTTCTTCTGATTGATGGTGGTGTGATCAATCCGATGCCGGTTAACCGGGTTAAACGTTCGGAAAATGATATTTTGGTTGTTGTGAATGTGAATGCTTTTATACCGGATGACAAACCAAATGCACCTGAGCCGAAAGAGAAAAAGAACGGTTTTATGTCCTCTGAATTATTAAAAGGACTTCAGAATAAGTTGGCTGAGATTATCCCAAAAAATAAAAAGGAGAAACTGGGGTATTTCAACCTGATTACAGAAACTATTGGTTTGATGCTATTTCAGATATCAACACTAACATTACAAAAATATCAACCGGATGTTTTGATCAATATTTCAAGATATGCTTGTGGAAATTATGATTTTTATAAGGCAGAAGAAATAATAGAAATTGGTAAAAAAGCCACCATAGGGGCAATAAATAAATTTGTAGATAAAAATTAATATTATGAAAAATGCATCAGCAATTATTTGCGCATATAACGAGGAAAAGACGGTAGAAAGTGTTATCCGTTCTGCATTTGCAAATTATTTGGTTAATGATATAATAGTTATAAATGATGGCTCAACCGATAATACAGGTAAAATCATTGAAAGTTTAAAAGATGAAATTACCATAACAGATATTCATTTTACTAAAAATAAGGGCAAAGGATATGCAATGGCAATCGGTATAGAAAAAGCATTAAATGACATCATTGTTTTTATTGATGCTGATTTGTCAAATCTTAATCAAGATCATTTTTATCAACTTATAGATCCCATCATTGATGAAAAGGCTGATATGGTATTGGGACAGGCTACTGAAACAATAATAAATTATAAAATGAATCCTTTCAAATCAATTACAGGTGAAAGAGCTTTGAAAAAAGCTGATATCTTACCTGTTATTGATAAAATGAAATATTCAAGATTTGGGGTTGAAACGCTTATTAACCTTTATTATCAATCATTAGGTAAAACAGTAGAATATGTGATGCTAAGAGGATTGGTTCATCCTACAAAATTTCAAAAAACATCATTAATAAGGGCTTCAAAGCAGTTTGTATATGAAGGACATGAAATAGCAATTACTGTATTTACTAATTACAATTTAATAATTAAAAGTTTAAGAAATTTAATAATTGGATAGAAAAATGAAAATAAAAACTAAAATTACATTTGTTTTGTTTGTTTTACTGACAGTCTCAATAACCTTGTCAGCCCAGGATAATAAATTACTAATAAAAGGCTATTTGCTAACTGATCAACGTTTCCGCTTGAAAGATAACAACTCCTGGTCGTGGAACGAAAACAGACTGGATTTAAAACTTGAAAAGAAAATATCCGGAGCAAAGTTCTATTCTGATATTTGGGTCAGAAATTTTGGACTTCCTAACATCACAAGCACTGACCAGCTTTATAATCCGGATGAAACATCTCCCATTAATATGCAATTCCGTGAAGGTTATGTGTCTCTTTATGGATTCCTTACAAAAAATCTGGATATTACTATCGGACGTCAACGGATTGCATGGGGAACAGGCGATAAGCTAAATCCTACCGATAACCTGAATGCATATGATCTTGAAGATATCTGGGATTTTGGAAGGCATTTCGGCTCTGATGCTGTACGAATGGTATATTATATGAATGATTTCCGAATAGAAGGTGTTTATATTCCTTTCTTCCGTCCTGCATCCCTACCTGCAGGCGATTGGATCTCCGCCCTTGTACCTCAACCCGACCTGCCGCCGGGAATGCAGATAAAAAGTTTTACGGATACCTTATTCATGCCTCAAAATAATTTGTCGAATAGCTATACTGCCGCACTTAAATTCGGTGGTTATTTAAAGGGTTTTGATTTTTCATTAAGTTATGTTTATAATATTGATGGCTTACCCTTAACATATTATAATACTTTTATTCCTGTAGATACGATTGGTGGTGTTACAATCGAAAGCCAGGCATTTTATCCCCGTCAACATATTTTTGGCGCCGACTTGGCAGGGGCCATTGGTAGCGTTGGGGTTTGGGCTGAAGCAGCAATGTTTCTCCCGGAGGAAGAAGTAGTTATGTCAAACGATTTGAGCTTATTATATCCGCAATCACCTGTGCCTGTTATAATAGACACTGTTGTTCTTGAGAAAAAGCCTTATGTGAAATTTGTGGTTGGAACCGATTATACTTTTGGTGATGGCTCCTATTTTAATTTCCAGTACTTGCACGGGTTCATACACGAAAGAGGATCCGAAAACCTGAATGATTACTTTATGATGGGTTATGAGAAAATTTTTTTTAATGATAATCTAAAAATAGTTCCCCTTGCCGGTGGTTTTGTTGTTGGCGACTGGGATGATATTCCAAATAACTATGCAATAATCTATGCCCCAACTATAAGTTATTATCCCAACAATAATACTGAAATTAATTTTGGAGTAAGGCTTTTGGATGGTAAAGGTGATAACACATTTGCTAAAGTTGCAGGAATGGATGAGTTTGTTTTTAGTTTGAAATATAATTTTTAATAATAGCCTGAAATTCATTACATATACAAAGACTTTTTCTAATACTACGTTTAACAAAATGAAATAACGAAAGATTTAGAATGGGATAAAAGTTAACACATTTGCAATTT
>JAUXFX010000166.1 GCA_030622635.1 Bacteroidota bacterium | reverse complement strand
GTCCTAATTTTTCCATCACCAGCCCCAGGTTATTGTAATTGCCCCCAATACCGATGCTGTCATTCATTTGTTTTTCTATTTTCAGTGCTTCTTCAAAGTTACTTAAGGCTTGCTGGTATTCCTCCATATCGATTTGAAACAATCCGATGTTGTTCAGGATAAAGGCGACATTTCCCGGATCGCCGGATCTTCGCCCCATCTCCAATGCATCTTCCAAAATAGCCATCGCTTTATCCAGTTCACCCATGTTCCAGTAAAGTACGGCAGTATTGTTCATAGCCTTGATGTAATTGGATATATTTTTTGTGTTACCGGGCTGGAGTTGCATAACGGAATCAGCAAGCCTTAATGATTTTTGGAACATTTGCAAGGATTTCTCAAGCTCTCCCATGGATTGAAGAATGTTTCCTGCATTGCTATGCATGATCTGTAAGCGTTTTAATAAAAAGATACTGTCGGGGTTTTGCTCAAGGGCAAGACGGACATAGTCGATGGCCTTAAGGAACATGGATAGCGCTATCTCATTGTGTCCTTTATAATAATGCGGGATAGCAAGCCCGTTTAAAGCAGTTGAGATTAGCAGCGGATCACCGGTCTCTTTGGCAAGTTCATGGGCTTTTTCAGCCAGCCTGATACTTAGCCCGAGGTCGTTTCTGCTATACATTTTACAGTAATCCAGCAAGCTTAATACTTTTTCTTTATCCGGTTTACCCGAGAGCGTTTCCCAAAGGCTGTCTGCAATATATTGCGATTTATCCTGGTCAATACTGTCAATCGTTGCGGATTGAGAAAACCCGAATAAGGGCAAAATTAGAATCAGTATCCAATATTTTTTCATTTATCAGGTTATTATTTATAATATATTCAGAAATGTTATGAAATGATTTTTCATTACGGATGATATGTTCCCAATAATTTCGTTGCCATAATTTTCTATTAAATGATTTCCAATCTTTTGGTTTCGGCTTCTATGTCTCATTTTTTGTATTGGCTACGACTTCAAAATAATTACTACACTATCCGCATTATTTCGCCTTTGTCTGTTGTAGTGTTTTTGTTAATGTACGGATTAATAATATGCTTTCTTTAACAAAAGAAATGCTTATATTAATATTCACCAAATATATAAAAAAATCCTAAGAATTCAAACCCATATTATTTTGTATTTTATTGAAATGAAAAGTCGTTTTTTTCTCAGAGCAATTTCAGAAATCTTACCTGTCTGTATCATTTGAATAGTTTTAAGTAATTATCAAAAACATAAATTCTTCCTCTCTGTCCTCCTGTAATTTCTTTAAGTATTTCCATCTTTTCTAATTCTCCAATAAGTTTGTATGAGGAAGGTAAAGAGAGACCTAAAACTTCACTAACCTTTTCAGCATTAATCATAGGCCTTTGATAAAGATAGTTTGTAATTTTTTGCGCATTAGCAGCTCTGCTTCCTAAACGCTGAATCTTTAGATTATTTTGCTTTTGCAATTGTAATATACTATCAAAGGTAGATATTCCTTTTTTTGCTGTTTTTATTATTCCAACTAAGAAAAATTTAAACCATTGAGTTATATCGTTTTTTTCTCTTGCATTCATTAAGTCTGGCACTAACAAATGTACTGGTGGAATATACAAAGCATCGTTAATCGTTGCTCCACCAATCCAATTTTGGCTATTTCTAAATTCACCAGGTTGTTTCTTCTCTCCACGTACTCCTTGCATCAGGACTTTATGGGTATCACGTATTAGTCTTGATGAAAACGGCAGATTTTCTAATGCTTTTATCGCAGTTTCCAATGCCGTTATATAATTCTGAACTTCATCCCAATCATCACGTTTATCAAGAGGGACATCTTTTTTGTCCAACAATGCTTCTTCTATGTTGGTTTGTGTACCCTCAATCTTACTACTTTGAGTTGCCTCTTTAAGAACGTGCATACTAATAAACAAATCAATATTTGGAATGTAATTTGAATACATATCCAGCTGTCCTAGTTCTCTGTCTGCTTGGCTTAGCAATTGTAAAACCTCCATACTTTCAACCTGCCATTGTCGATTAATAAAAGTTGGTTGAAAACTTTTATAATATCCTTGACTAATATATTGACCAGCTTTAAAATGCTTCATAATTTTAGAATATTTTAAACAAAGATAAGGCTTATTTAATTTTTTACCAAATTTCTTAAATAAGAGTCTCCATTATTTAACTTTATTGAAAAAATAAATTTCTATAACTCAACCTCAATAACTTTATAAAGTTTATCCGACCTTCTGACGAGACTTTTCACAGGGATAGAACAAATCTCACCTTTAATTGTTTTTTTTGCCTTTTTCAAATCAACTCTTATTTCTTTCACAACATCTTCATAAACTCCTGTAGTTTGCCCGAGAATTTTTATCTCATCACCTACACTTAAGCTATGTGTTTCGATTTTAACTTCAGCAACTTTAATTTTTGAAAAATAATTAGTGATCTTTCCTATGTAAATTTTTCTTTTTGTTGCCTGCGAACCATATCGTTCAGTCCATTCACCAAGTTTTTTTCCAAGATAATAACCATCCCAAAATCCACGATTATAAACCGTTTTCAAGCTTTCATTCCATCTTTCTATGTTTTCTTTATTATAATTTCCATTAAAGTATGCCTGAACAGCTTCTTTATAACAAGCAGTAACGGTTTTCACATATTCGGGCGAACGACTCCTGCCTTCGATCTTTAATATCCTGACACCAGCTTTTAAAATTTTATCCAGAAACCCAATAGTGTTCAGGTCTTTTGGCGACATGATGTATTTATTATCTATCTCCAGTTCAATTTCATTATCAATATCTCTGACTATATATTCTCTTCGGCATGGTTGCAGGCATTCGCCCCTGTTGGCTGAATAATTGAAATTGTCCAGACTAAGATAACACTTTCCGGAAACAGCCATACATAAAGCACCGTGGACAAAAACTTCAATCTGAACTAATTTCCCTGAAGGACCTTTGATTTGCTGTTCTTCAATTTCTTTTGTTATTGCGGCAACTTGTCCCAAATTTAACTCACGGGCAGTTACCATCACATCAGCAAACTGCGAATAATATTTTACAGCTTCAATATTTGTAATATTTGTTTGAGTTGAAATATGGACTTCCATCCCAACTGAACCGGCATATTGAATTACGGAAATATCGGAAGCTATAATTGCTGTAATGTCATTTGCTTTTGCAGCGTCCACGATTGACTTCATCAACGGAAGTTCATCATCATAAATAACAGTATTAAGAGTGATGTATGACCGGATATTATTTTCTTTACAGATATTTGAAATTTTTACAAGGTCATTTAAAGAAAAGTTATTGGAAGATTTTGCCCGCATATTCAATTGCTCAATTCCAAAATAAACAGATCCGGCACCTCCCTGAATTGCTGCCATCAGCGATTCGTAAGAGCCGACAGGAGACATTATTTCTACTTGCTTTGCTGGCATAAATAATTAGTTTTTGCAAAGGTAAAGTTTTAATATACAATTTACTTTGAAAAATTTGTATATAAAAT
The DNA here is from genome assembly GCA_030622635.1 of Bacteroidota bacterium. GTDB lineage: Bacteria > Bacteroidota > Bacteroidia > Bacteroidales > JADFUO01 > JADFUO01. The sequence goes on along the minus strand of JAUXFX010000166.1, from coordinate 3,597 downwards.
ATTGCATAATATAAATTTTAACAGTAAATTTGTACACTAAACCGTAAATATTAACGCAAATATTTATATAAACCCATAAAAATGTATATAAAAAGAATCATTTCCGATAAAATCATAGATAAGTTAAGCAAGACAAATAAAGTAATTGTTATTTATGGTGCAAGACAAACCGGTAAAACTACACTTTCAAAACAGTTACTTAATCAGCTTAATCTTAAATCACTTTACGTGAATGCAGACCAAATGAAGTATCATGATGTTTTTTCAAGTAAAGATGTTAACAAAATCAGGTCTGTTGTGATGGGATATGATCTTATATTAATTGATGAAGCACAAAGAATACCTGATATTGGAATAAATCTAAAAATCATTCATGATGAAATACCGGAAGTTAAATTATTGGTAACCGGTTCTTCATCTCTTGATCTTGCTTCAAAAGTCACAGAACCATTAACAGGCAGGAAGCAGGTTTTTCCACTTTATCCTATTGCAATTTCAGAATTAAAATCTTTATACAACAATTTTGAAATAAACGACAAATTGGAAGAATTGCTGATATACGGTTCTTATCCTGAAGTTTTTACTACTATTAATCATAATGAAAAAAAGGATGTTCTTGAAGAAATCAGCAGTTCATATTTATTTAAAGATATTTTTGAGTTACTCAACCTGCGCCATCGTAACAAAATATATGACCTGTTGAGAATGCTTGCTTTTCAGGTGGGATCAGAAGTGTCTATTCATGAATTAAGTAATTCACTAAAGATAAGGAGAGAAACAGTTGAAAACTATCTTAATTTGCTTGAACAATCCTTTATCATTTTTAAGATCAGGGGCTTCAGAAGAAATTTAAGAAAAGAAGTAAGTAAGATGAATAAGTATTTCTTTTACGACCTTGGTATTCGTAATTACATGATCAATAATTTTAACCCTTTTAACCTTAGAAATGATCTGGGACAACTTTGGGAAAATTTCTTGTTTATTGAAAGGAAGAAATATCTTGAATATAACAAGATCAGCACAAATCAATATTTCTGGAGGACTTATACCGGAACGGAATTGGATTATGTTGAAGAAAGAAATGGAATTCTTACAGGATATGAATTCAAATTAAAGAAAACACGAAAACAACCCCCAAAAACTTGGGTGGAAACTTATAATGCAGATTATAAATTCATTAATAGAGAAAACTATTTGGAGTTTATCGTTTAAATTATTTAGATTATCTTGTATATCAAACTTTTGACATTTGATCTCTTACATTTGACATTAAAAATCTTCTCATTCCTTTACAATCCTCAACTTCAATTCATCCAACTGTTCCTTTGATATTGTCGAAGGCGAATCAATCATTACATCCCTGCCTGAATTATTTTTCGGAAAAGCTATAAAATCACGAATAGAATCGGAGCCACCGAAAAGAGCAACCAAACGGTCAAAACCGAGAGCAATTCCACCATGTGGAGGTGCTCCGTATTCAAAAGCATTCATTAGAAAACCAAATTGTTCTTGTGCCTGCTCTTCAGAAAAACCAAGGGCTTTGAACATTTTCTTTTGAAGTTCTTTGTTAAAAATTCTGATTGAACCTCCACCGATTTCCACTCCATTGATCACTAAATCATAAGCATTTGCCCTGACTTTTCCCGGCTCGGAATTCAGTAATTGAATATCTTCCGCTTTTGGAGATGTAAACGGGTGGTGCATGGCATGAAAGCGGCTGTTTTCTTCGTCCCATTCAAGTAATGGGAAATCAACTACCCATAAAGGGCGGAATTTATTCTTATCTCTTAATTCAAGACGATTCCCCATTTCAAGTCTTAATTCACAAAGTGCTTTTCTAATGTGACCGGTTTCGCCTGATAGAATCAGCAGGAGGTCACCCGGGTTTGCATTAAAAGCTTCAGCCCAGGTTTTTAAAGCTTTTTGGTCAAAAAATTTATCAACAGAAGATTTGAGTGAACCGTCTTCATTATATTTTACATAAACCAAACCTTTGGCGCCAATTTGAGGTTTCCTCACAAAATCAGTCAATTTATCCAACTGCTTCCTTGAATAGTTGCCACAAGCTTCAGCACAAATTCCCACAATCAACTCTGCATCGTCAAAAACTTTAAAACCACTGCCTTTTGCAAGATTATTCAGCTCTACAAATTTCATTTCAAAACGAATATCCGGCTTATCAGTACCGTAATATTTCATGGCTTCGTCATAAGATATTATTGGAAAATCTTCAACATTAATATTTTTAACTTTTTCAAAAAGATGTTTTATCAAACCTTCAAAAGTGTTCAAAATATCGTCTTGAGTTACGAACGACATTTCACAATCTATCTGTGTAAATTCCGGCTGGCGGTCGGCACGCAGGTCTTCATCACGAAAACATTTCACAAGCTGGTAATAACGGTCGTAACCTGCAATCATCAGTAATTGCTTAAAAGTTTGCGGTGATTGTGGTAAAGCATAAAATTCACCTTGGTTCATCCGTGACGGGACAACAAAATCCCTTGCACCTTCAGGCGTGGATTTTATTAAATAAGGTGTTTCAATTTCAATGAAATTTTGCAAATCCAAATAGTTTCTTGTTTCAGAAGTCATTTTATGACGCAGTTCCATGTTTTTCCGCAGCGGATTTCTTCTCAGATCAAGGTAACGGTATTTCATTCTTAATTCTTCTCCCCCGTCAGTATTATCTTCTATGGTAAAAGGCGGGAGCTTTGACCGGTTTAAAACATCAAATTTATCAACGATTATTTCTATTTCACCGGTAGGCATTTTAAGATTTTTATTACTTCGTTCTTCAACTGTTCCTTTAACAGATATTACGAATTCCCTTCCTAATTTCCTTGCTTTTTCGCAAAGTCCGGCATTAGTTTGCATATTAAAAACCAGTTGGGTTATTCCGTAACGGTCGCGTAAATCAATAAAGGTCATTCCTCCAAGGTCTCTTGACTTTTGCATCCATCCGCATAAAGTAACTTTTTCACCGATATTTTTTGGATTTAATTCACCGCAGGTATGTGTTCGTAGCATGTTTGTATTATTTAGGGGTTTTTTTAACCTGACCTATTCATAAACTTTTGTTATATCAACGCTGTCAGGTCTTTTCCCGAAGGGATGCGTATGTACAGACCCTGACAGGTTTTTTGAAACCTGACAGCGTTTGCAGAACCTGTCAGCGTTTAATAATAACCCGTGAATTATTCAGGTTAGTTTAATAATCTGCGAAATTAAGAAAAAACACAGAATTCTCATTAACCTGCATTATTTATAAAATTTCTCGCAATCCCGAAAACTTTCGGGAGCTAAACCGCAAAAAATAAGTAAATTAGCAAAAAGTGTTTAAAATATTTAATTGATAATTACCTCACCTATCAACGTAGCTGAAGTACAATCAATTATTTTAACATTAACATAATCTCCGGGTTTAAAATCTTTTTTCGGAAATACCACCACTTTGTTTTGACTGTTTCTGCCTGATAATTTTTGGTCTGATTATTTTGAAACACCTTCAACCAAAACCCTGAATGTTTTACCAATATCTTTTAAATTACTTTCTTTTGATAGCTTTTGCTGAAGCTCAATTATTTCTTTCAGTCG
>JAUXFX010000233.1 GCA_030622635.1 Bacteroidota bacterium | reverse complement strand
TTCTTGAATTTCAAAATCTGTTAATTCAATTATCTCATTTGGATATCTGATTTCTATTGCAAAATTTTGAACACTTACAGCTTTATCATAAAATTCTTCATTAAATTTGTCTTTTTGGCTAATTAAATCAAGTAAATAAATCAAATTATGCCATTTTTTAAATTCAATATCAAGATGAATTAAATATACTTTAAGATATTTTTCTATTGCTTGCTGACAATGAAATGCAATAGTATCTTTATAATCAGGAACATGTTGATAAGTTATAATTGCTGTTCCTAAATCGTGATCTGCTTTAAGTAACCAGTTACTAATAATTTTATTTTTCTCGTTCATACAGCATTTGTCCAGATTTTAATACAGTATAAATAAATGAATATTTATTATCCTTTTCTTTTTTAATTTCTTCAGGAGTATAAACAATTAAGTCAATAGGAACCATAGCTCCATATAAATGTTTCCAAACTTCATTCCCTCTTTTATGCCTTGGTTTAGAAGACTTTTTTATTATCAATAAATCTATATCACTAGAATCATTTGGCTCTCCATTGGCATACGAACCAAATAATATTATTTTGTCAGGGTTGTAATTTCTGGCAATCTTATTTGCAATTTCATTTATTTTAACTCTTGTAATCATTCTTAATTCAATTTTTTTCGCATTATTTCTCAATAGTTTTTTTATTATTTGCAAAGATATAAAATACTTACTAAACAACTAAATTCTGATTTGTAGAAATATTGATTAAGACCGGTCTAAAAGTAAGATTAAAATATTTATAGCCATCGGATGACTTTTTTAATTAACTGATAAACAGATTTATTTTTCTAATGTTTTTTGTAAATTAGTCATCCGATGGCTTATTAAACTGGAATTATTGATATTATTTATCCTCCGATTTTCTTAACCTTATATTTTGCATTCATAAGTAAGTTAAAAATTTTTTCCCTGAAATCTCCCTGAATTAATATTTCACCGTTTTTTACCGTACCTCCTGCACCGCATTTTAATTTCAACATTTTACCAAGTTCTTTCAGGTCATTTTCAGTTCCGATAAAACCTGTTATCAAACTGACTTTTTTACCTCCTCTTTGTTTTTTATCCAGCATTATCTTAAGATTTTGCTGTTGAGGTGGCAATGTTGAATCACGCCACGGCGTGTCTCTACTTTCATATTTATAATCAAAGTCAGGGTTTGTTGAGTAAACAATACCTGTAGGTTTTTTCTTTTTTGACATTACGGAACAATAATTTTTAATGATAATGGATTAATTTTAATATTCAGCACTTTGCCAAGTTTAACAGGTTCGCCATCAAGATTTATTGTTTTGTTCTTTTCCTGTGTTAATTTTATTTTTTTTGCTTTAATTACTTCAACATATTTTGATTTGTCAATTTGTTTCCAGTAAAGCAAATTGGCAATAAACGGCAGTTCAACCAGTGGAAATTTTTTCACGATACAAACATCAATCAAACCGTCATCTATTTCAGCTTTTGGTGCTATTGTAGTATTATATCCAAACTGGTCGGAATTTGCAAAACTAATGAATAATGCTTCTCTGTTAATTTTTTTACCGTCAATAATCAATTCATAATTTTTCGGTTTATAACGTGGGTATTCCCTGGCAACAATTTTGAAATAAGTAAGAAAGCCGCGTCTTTTAGCTTTTGCGAATTTTTTTGCAACCTGGGCATCAAATCCGACTCCGGCAATACTTACGAAAATATTATTATTAATTGTGGCAGTGTCAATTTTTATTGTTTTCAGGTTGTTTATTACATCAATTGCATGAAGGATGTTAATAGGGATATTTAGATGATGTGCCAGCCCGTTGCCCGAGCCGGTTGGTATTATTCCTAAAATAGTGTTTGATCCGATAAGCTTTTGTGCAATTTCGTTGATTGAGCCGTCACCTCCGACAGCTACAATAATTTCATAATTATTTTTTATTGCTTCACCGGCAATTTGTGTTCCGTGCAATGGGTGTTTTGTGTATGAAATATCATAATCAAAAACAGTTTTATCAATCTTTTTATCAATATATTTTTCTATAAGCTTATGCCTGCCTACCCCTGAAATAGGATTAATTATAAAGTGTATTTTCTTTTTATTTGTCATTTGGAATTTTGTAGCAAAACTATGTTTATGTTTTGATGAAACGTTACACTATTCTTGTATTATGAGTTCATTATTTATCAACCTGCTGTTATATTGCTGTATAATGGCTTTGATAAAATTTTCAAGTTCGGTTTTTATAGTTTCTTCTGAGCTTATCAGATTATCATGCAAAAGACTGTCGGTTTTTAAGTTATACAGAGCTGTTGATTTATTTCCATCAAACTGTAAAACGTAATTATTTTTAATTAATTGATAAATGCCATTTAAATAACTGATAGAAAAATGGTATGAAGTTGTATCAAGTAAATTAGTTCCGAAAGCAATAAAATTTTTATCAAAATTAAGATAATTTAAAATTGTAGGCATAATATCGGTTTGTTGGGCAATATCAGTTTTTATTCCTGTTAAATCACTTTTAGGTTTATAAAAAATTATTGGAATGGCATAATTGCCAACATTGGTTTGATATTGCGGATAATATGTTTCGGAAGTATGATCCGCAGTAATTACGAACAAAGTATTTTCAAACCATGGCATTGCCGAAGCAGTTTTAAAAAATTGTTTTAAAGCATAATCGGTATACATAATGCTTTTTTGAATTTCCAAGTTTCCTTTGCGAAATTTATTCTTATACTTTTCGGGAATGGAATAGGGATGATGTGATGAGAGCGAAAAAATCGTAGCGAAAAACGGTTGTTGTGTCTGATTTATATTTTCTGCAGCAAATTGAAAAAACTCTTCGTCAAAAATTCCCCATTTTCCGTCAAAATCATTTTCATTATTATATTCGGTTCGACCGTAATATTTTTCAAAGCCAGCAATTTTAACAAAAGCATCAAAGCTCATAGTGCCATTTGTACCACCGTGATAAAATGCCGACGAGTATCCTTTTTCTTTTAATAAACCTGCAATGCTGTTGATTTTATTTCCGGAATAAATTGAAGTGATGTAATCATAATTCATAAGAGTGGGCAAACTTGCCAGAATTGCAGGAATACCTTCAATTGACCTTTTGCCGTTGGCATAGCCCTTAAATGCCAAGCTTTTATTAATCAACGAATCAAGGAATGGCGTATATCCTTTGTAATTACCGTTTTCAAGGAAAGGATTTAAAACTCCGATATGTTCGGTTGTGTAACTTTCCATGATAAATATCACAAGGTTTAAATCTTTAAAAGTACTTCCGGAAGTATCAGTCCGGATAATTTTGTTTTTATGAACAGGATTAAATATTTTGTTTAATTCCTTATCATCTGAAAAATAATTAACCGGCTGTAATCCTTGCTGGTTAATAGTTTTAATAATAGTAAAAGGAGTATTTAAGACAATAGGTATATTTTTTGAATTTGTATATTGTCCTGCAGTTATAATACTTATCGGCTTTAGCTGAAATCCGCCTCTTATCCCGATTATAGTAAAAAAAGCAATTATTATAAAAATTATTGTCCGTGAAATATAATATGCCAGGTTGGATATTTTTATTTCCCTGAATTTTGGTTTAAATTTATTTACAAGAAAAACCATTATAAAAATACTAAAAATCCATATCAGAAAAATATACCAGAAATCTTTTATAAATTGTGGGATAAGAGATACAATTTCATTTTCTTCATTGCTGATGAAAGCAAAAATATCTCCTGTCGTTCGTTTTAAAATAAATCTGAAATAAATTACATCAATATAATTTAAAGCTAAGGCAACCGAATTTAAAATATAAAATATCCAGTTGTTAATAATCCGGTAAACCTTGTTATATCTGAATTTGAAAGGAATTATATTAAAAAAGATAAAAGGAAGATTTACAATTAAAATGGCTGAAATGTCAAAGCGGATACCGTAAAAAATTATCTTCAGAAATTCCGGGAAATCCAAATCGGAAAAATAAGAAGTATTAAAAACATAAAAAAGAATCCTTGAAACGGTAAATAATACTAATATTACCAGTAATCTAAGAAAAGACACAGAACAGATATTTCCTTTATACCAGGGTTTGTTTTGCATA
>JAUXFX010000107.1 GCA_030622635.1 Bacteroidota bacterium | reverse complement strand
TATTGATACGGCTTTATATTTTGCAAGACCTGACCTTGTTTTAACCGGACGTACTGTATTTGGACACGCTTCGGCAAAAGACCAGCAGCTTTCCGATCATTATTTTGGTGTTATTCCGAAAAGAGTTTTAAGTTTTATGAAGGACTTTGAAATTGAAGCCCACAGACTCGGAATACCTGTAAAAACGAGACATAATGAGGTAGCTCCAAGCCAGTTCGAATGTGCTCCTGTTTTTGAGGAAGCTAACCTTGCCGTTGATCATAACCAATTATTAATGCATATTTTAAATATTGTTGCTAAACGACACGACCTGACAGTGTTATTGCACGAAAAACCTTATGCAAATATCAATGGATCAGGAAAACATAACAATTGGTCATTAATGACTAATACGGGAATTAACCTCCTTTCACCCGGTAAAACAGGAAGTTCTAATCTTATGTTTATTACTTTTCTGGTTAATATTTTAAAAGCTCTTGATACTCATGCCAATCTTTTGGGTGCAAGCATTACAACGGCAGGAAACGACCAAAGGCTTGGCGGACACGAGGCTCCTCCGGCGATAATCTCTGCCTTTATCGGTTCTCATTTAACTAATATTCTTAATAATATTGAGAAAAAGGTTAAAAATAGTATAATAACGCCCGATACACAGAAAGAACTTCAACTTAATATTGCTAAAATCCCGGAAATACTTTTAGATAATACCGACAGAAACAGAACATCTCCGTTTGCATTTACTGGAAATAAATTTGAGTTTAGAGCAGTCGGATCATCTGATACTTGTTCAAAATCAATGACAGTGTTAAATTTAATTGTAGCCGACCAATTGAAAAAGTTTAAAATAGAAGTAGATAACCTTCTTGCAAAAAATATTAGAAAAGATGAAGCTATTTTCAGAGTATTAAAAAAATATATTACCGAATCAAAAAATATTCGTTTTGAAGGAAATAATTATAGCGAAGAATGGATTAAAGAAGCTGAAGCGCGTGGATTATTAAATGTCAGTTCAACTCCACTTGCATTAAAAACCTTTATTACTCCAGAAACTATTGATCTTTATGAAAAATACAATATTTTATCAAAAAAAGAACTCGTTGCCAGGCATGAAGCTTATCTTGAAAATTACACAAAAAAAATTCAAATTGAATCAAGAGTGATCGGCGATCTGGCTATTAACCATATAATTCCGGTTGCAATTAAATATCAGAATGTTTTGATTGAAAATGCAAAAGGACTGAAAGAAGTTCTTGTTAATAAAACTTATGTAAGACTTTCGGAAGATCTTATCACATCCATTAAAGAAATTTCGGAACATATTTCTGAGATTAAAAGCCTTGTTGGTGAAATGATATCCGAGCGAAAATTAGCTAACAAAATTATAAGTAGCGATAATAAAGCTTTGGCCTACAACAAAAAGATCCTGCCGTATTTTGAAAAAATCAGGTATCATATAGATAAACTCGAAATGCTTGTTGATGATGAATTGTGGCCTTTACCAAAATATCGTGAATTATTATTTATGAAATAATTATTCAACTGTAACTGATTTTGCAAGATTTCTGGGCTGGTCAACATTACATCCTCTCATAACTGCAATATGATATGCAAGTTTCTGTAAAGGTATGGTTGCAAGTAATGGCACTAACATTTCTTCTGTTTCCGGTATTTCTACTACATAATCTGCAAGTTTCTTAACTTCAGTATCTCCTTCGGTAACAACTGCAATAATTATTCCTTTTCTTGCCTTAACTTCCTGAATATTGCTAATAACTTTATTATAGCATCCTTTATTAGTTGCAATAAACACTACAGGCATTTTTTCATCAATTAAAGCAATAGGACCATGTTTCATTTCTGCTGCGGGATAGCCTTCTGCATGTATATATGAAATTTCTTTAAGTTTTAAAGCGCCTTCAAGAGCAACAGGGAAATTGTATCCTCTGCCTAAGTATAAAAAGTTTCTTACGTCTTTAAATTTACTTGCAATAGCTTTAACCTGATTGTCGGTTTTTAAAGTCCTCTCAACTTTTTCAGGGATTGCTTCTAATTCATTTATAATTTGTTGGAATCTTGATTTTGATATCGTACCTTTTTCCTGTGCTATAATTAAAGCCATCAAAGTTAAAATTGTAACTTGTGCTGTAAAAGCTTTTGTTGATGCAACGCCAATTTCAGGACCGGCATGTGTAAACGAACCCGCATGAGTCGCTCTTGCAATTGATGAACCAACTACATTACAAATTCCGATTATTGTTGCTCCTTTTGATTTGGCTAATTCAATGGCGGCAAGAGTATCTGCTGTTTCACCCGATTGTGAAATAGCAATTACTATATCGTTTTCATTAATAACAGGATTTCGATACCTGAACTCAGAAGCATATTCCACTTCAACGGGAACTCTTGCAATATCCTCAAATAAATATTCTCCGACAAGACCCGCATGCCACGATGTTCCGCAAGCTATAATAATAATTCTTTTTGCATTAACTAATTTTTGCTGATATTCAATAATTCCACCCAGTGTAATAATACTTTTTTTTGTATCCAAACGTCCTCTAAAACTATCTCTGATTGAGCGGGGCTGCTCATAAATTTCCTTAAGCATAAAATGCTCAAAACCTCCTTTTTCCAAAGAACTTAAATTCATTTCTAATCTTTGGATATAAGGAGTTTTATGTTCGTTTTTTATATTCCATATTTTTAATTTTTTACCTTTTTTTATTACAGCTACTTCTTCATCTTCAAGATAAACAACATTTCTGGTATATTCAATAATAGGAGTTGCATCAGAGGCAACAAAATAATCATCTTCACCAATACCAACTACCAGCGGGCTTCCTTTTCGTGCTGCAATAAGAGTGTCAGGCTCATTTTTTGAAATAATTACTATTGCATAGGCACCAATTACCTGGTTTAAAGCTATCCTGACAGCTTCCCCAATTTTAACATTCTCATTTATCAGGATATCCTCAATTAAGTGAATCAATACTTCAGAATCGGTATCACTTGTAAATTTATAACCTCTTTTAATGAGTTCTTCTTTTAATAAAGCATAATTTTCAATTATACCGTTATGAATTATTGCAAGATTTTTTGAATACGAATAATGAGGGTGGGCATTAATATTATTAGGCTCTCCGTGTGTTGCCCATCTTGTATGAGCAATACCTATTGTACCTTTAACATTCTTATCTTTAACAAAATCTTTTAAATCCGATACTTTACCTTTTGTCTTAAATATATTTAAATCTCCGTTTAAAATTGCTAAACCGGCGCTGTCATAACCTCTGTATTCTAATCTTTGTAACCCTTTTATTAAAATTGGGTAAGCTTGTTTTTCACCAACGTATGCTATAATACCGCACATAAAAAAATTTTGTTTTTAATACTAAAAAATAATTTATGCAAAGATAATAAAATAATTACGGTGGTTGTTTTTTAAAAGAAAATTATTGCTAATTAAGTATAGTATATGTTAAAGATAATCTAATTCTATCTTCAAATGGTGTGGGAAGATTGGGGTTAGCACCATATATAGTTAACCTGTCTGCTTTAACTGAACTACCTGAATTCATTAAATATAAACCATAATCTGTCTCGTCTCCGGTTAATAAATTCTGAATATGCCGTGTAATCCTGAACCGGTATTCTTTAACTGAAGAAATGTATGTCCCGCCAAAATAAATATCACCTTCAAATTGGTCTATTAATACTTCGGTTTCTCCTTCTTCATTTATTTTAACTAAAGCTAATCGTGATGGTGGTTCAAAATCGTTATTTCCTTCAATTCCTTTAATTATCAACATTGCCTGATTAACTGCAATATTCCCTGAACTTATAAAATCTTTTATATTAGGAAATCTGATTTTTGTTTTAATGCCTCCCATGGCTTGCAAATAAAGCCTGTTATCTCCGAGTGAAGTATCGCCGTTTAATACCTGATTTTTAAACTCAGGGCTGGCATCTTCATAATTATTATGATTATAATTATTGAACCGGGCGCAATTATCATTGATAACAAAATTAAACTGAAGAGAATCCTCTTCAGCATTTTGATAATAAATTATCATTTGAGACATAGTTGACATTAAATCAAAATATAATATTGCACCATCGGTTTCTACAGGATCGGCAGTGATGTATAAACCATGGAAAAATTCAAGAAAATTTTCATTATCTTCCAAATCTGTTTCCGAGGCATTAAGTAGTTTATTACCAAGCTCGGGAGTGATTGAACTTAAATTGATACGTAGTTGTGGTGGAAGCGTGTCATTTCCAACAACAACACTATCATGTGGTTTAGGAATAAATGTATAATTAGCTAATTCAACACCGCATTTCTGAATACTATAATTTGAATAATAAGTGCTGTCAGGATATAATTTTCCACCTAACTCGTAAACCTTGACGGTTTGTGGTGTTGTTGTGTCGCCGTAAGAACCTGAGTATGCTAAAGATAAAATAAGTGAATCAAGAATTGGTGCCTCACCAAAATTATACCCGGCAATTGAAAGTCTGAGCTGTGTATAAATGCTTGCAGTGTTTTTACCCATTACTGGGTCCTTGTAACTCCCAAGTAAGCTAACTGATGAATTACCGGTTTGCACGGAATCTTCACGAACCGAATAGGTAACCAGGGTTGTTGTATCATTATATTCAACATTCAGTTTATCTTTTGCGGGTTGTATATCCAAACCGATTTTATCAAATTCTTTATTACATGAAAGAATTAAAATTGTGATAACAAAAAGGAATAAAAGAATTTGTTTTGGAGACAAAAATGGTATTTTCAATTTATTATGTTTTGATATATTAAATATTTTTTATTCTGCGGCTAATGAGTCATCAGCTAATAGTTTATCATAAAAATCTGAAAAAGCATCAATATAAGTATCCATTGATTGATAATCAAGGTACGGTTTTTTTGATTCTTTCAGGTAACTCATTACTTCAGAATTTATTTTTTCCGAACCAATAATTAATGCATCTGAAAAGTCAATAGCTGCTTTAATCATATTAACGTAATTTGCCTTTTTATAGTGTTTGAGGTCTTTATTTATTATTCTTTCAAATTTAATTTTACTGGCAAAATCTTTATTAAAGCTGTCATTGAAATCATCATCATAAATTGAGTAAATAACTTTTGCATCACTAAATAATGGATTATCCCTAAATGCTTTTTTCACATATAAAGGAATAAGACTTGTTATCCATCCGTGACAGTGTACTATATCGGGAGGCCATCCTAATTTTTTCACTGTTTCCAAAACTCCCCTTGAGAAAAAAATTGCTCTTTCATCATTGTCTTTAAAAAATTTATTATTCTTATCAGTAAGAGTAAATTTTCTATGGAAGTAATCTTCGTTATCAATAAAATATATTTGCATACGGGCTTGTTGGATTGATGCTACTTTAATGATAAGCGGATGATCAGTATCATCAATTATCAGGTTCATACCTGATAACCTGATTACTTCGTGGAGTTGATTTCTTCTTTCGTTAATTTTTCCGTAACGGGGCATAAAAGTTCGGATTTCTTTACCTCTTTCCTGAATACCCTGTGGTAAATAACGACCTATTTTGCTCAAAGGTGTCTCTTCTAAGTAGGGTGTAATTTCCTGAGCAACAAATAAAACCTTAGCTTTTTTCATGTTTTAGGAAGATTGGTTATTTTTTGAATAATGCAAAGGTAGTAAATTTTAGCAAAGTATCAATTATATACAATATATTTATTATCCTCTAATAAATATCCCTTTTATGATAAGACCTGCCATTTTGGGATTTTCTTTTAACCTTCGGGTTGAATAAGCAAACCATTCTTTACCAAATGGAACATAAACACGCATAGTATGACCTTTTTCAATAATTGATTTTCTTAACTCGGGAGTAACGCCATAAAGCATCTGGAATTCGTACATGTCTTTTGGAATATTGTATTTTTTTATCAATTCATAAGATCCGGTTACCAATGGTTTATCATGAGTTGCAATTCCGGAATAGATATTATTTTTAAACATATATTCCAGATCTTCAAGGAAATGATTGTTTATTTCCTGATATTTTTTGTATGCGATTTTTTCCGGCTCAATATAAATACCTTTACAAATTCTGTAATTTATCGGATTGTCCTTAGAGTTAAGGTCTTGCAAATCTTTTATGTCATCAAGTGTTCGCTTTAAATATGACTGGAAAACAAGTCCGACATTTTTTGGGAATTCTTTCTTTAATTTTCTGAACAGTTCAATCTCCATATCAACACATTGCGAATCTTCCATATCAACCCTTACGAAATTATTATACTCTGCTGCTTTTTTAACAATTTCCCTGATATTGGTATAACAAACGTCTTTATTTAAAAGAAGTCCGAACATAGTGGGTTTAAGTGAATAATTCCCGTTAATGTTATTTTTTTCAGCAGTTTCAATAATATTCAAGTATTCATCCTTATTTTTTTCAGCCTGTTCAAGGTCAGTAATAAATTCGCCCAAAAGGTCAATTGTAACCTTCATACCCTGGGAATTAAGGTTTTTAGATGTTTTAATCGCATCATCAATGCTGATACCGGCAATATATCTTTTTGAAAAAAGCCATACAAATTGTTTTGGCATGTATGGCAGTAATGCTGCAATTAATTTGTTAAACATTTTATTTGGTTTTTTTTACATTAATTTTTTGCAAAATAACTACTAATAATTTTAATAAAGAACATATTAAATAAAAATTTTGTAATTAAAATATTAATCTGTAAGTTTGCACCCCAAATTTTAACAGTTATTTATTGTGGATTACTTAAAACAATTTGTAATCCCGTTTAGTGGATTAAGTATTGGAGATCATCAATATAAATTTATTATTGATGAAAAGTTCTTTGAAAATTTTGATTTTTCGGAAATAAAAAATGGCAAAGTAACCGTTGATTTATTGCTTAATAAACAAGAGAATATGCTTATTCTGAATTTTATTATCAATGGTACTGTAAATGTTACTTGCGACAGGTGTTTGGAACCATTTGATCTTGATATTTATGGAAAAGAAAAATTAATTATAAAGTTCGGCAAAGAGAAGTTTGAGGAAACTGAAGAAATACTTATAATTCCTGAATCTGATAATAGAATAAATATTAGCCATTACATTTACGAATATATCAATTTATTACTTCCGTACAAACGTGTTCATCCGGATAATGCTAATGGGAAAAGCCTTTGTAATCAGGAAGTAATAAAAAAGTTCAAAGAAATTTCAAAAAGTAAAACTATTGACCCAAGATGGGATGCATTGAAAAATATTAAAATAAAAGGTTCGGCTACGAATTTAATGGGTAATGGATTAATGATAAAATGATTGAATGATTAAATGATAAAATTAATCAATATTGAAAATTATGACAGAAAAAGAAATATTTATTGAAAAATTAAAAAAAAGAAGCTGATGAATCTGAATATTGGTTAGAGATAATTAATGAAGCTAATTTGTCTAATGATAGAGAAGAATTAATAAGGCTCACAAAAGAATCAAATGAAATAACAAAGATTATGACAAAAGCTAAAAATTCTTCGTATGGGAACAATAAGTAACATTTGTGTATTTAATCATTTACGCATTTACGCATTTAATCATTTACTCAATTCCATTAAAATAACAGTAGTACCAAATAAATTTATTTTTTGATAACATTAAAAAAACAGATAAATAAAAATGGCACATCCAAAGCGAAAAATTTCAAAAACCAGAAGAGACAAAAGAAGAACTCATTATAAAGCTGAAGTTCCAAATATTATAATATGTTCAAATTGCGGAGCACCGGTAATATATCACAGGGTATGTTCTGAATGTGGTTATTACAAAGGAAAATTGGCTATTGAAAAATTTGAAGCTAAATAAATTTATTCAGATAGGTAAAATTTAAAATTTTCACTATTAAACTTGAGTTGATGAAAATAGGTTTAGATGTCATGGGTGGTGATTTTGCTCCGAAAGCTACAATAACCGGAGCAATTTTGGCATTGAAAGAACTGTCTGCATCAGACCGGATTGTGCTTATTGGTGATAAAAAAATAATTTTAAATTCATTAAAAGAAGAAAAATTTAATCCGGGCAATTTTGATATCGTTCATGCTTCCGAAAAAATAGACATGGGCGAACATCCTTTAAAAGCCTATACAAAAAAGAAAGATTCAAGCATTACTATTGGTTTCAGAATGTTAAAAAAAAACAAGATTGGTTCGTTTTCAAGTGCAGGTAATAGTGGTGCTATGATTGTAGGCTCAATTTACAGTACAAATGTTATTCCTGGAATAATCCGCCCCTGTACTTCTGCCATTATTCCGAAAGAAAACGGCGGTATAACAATTTTGCTTGATGTTGGCACAAATCCCGACCCAAAACCTGATGTTATGTATCAGTTTGCAATTTTAGGATCAATATATGCACAACATGTTCACGGTATAGAAAATCCCAAAGTAGGATTATTGAATATTGGAGAAGAAGAAGAAAAAGGAAATCTGCTGAGTCAAACTGCTTTTCAAATAATGAAAGGTTCAAAAGTTTTTAATTTTATTGGAAACATTGAAGGTCGTGACTTTTTAAAAGATAAAGCTGATGTGATTGTTTGTGACGGGTTTACAGGCAATGTTGTTCTAAAACAAATTGAATCTATGTATAGATTTATGACTAAAAGAGGATTGACAGACGATTATATAAATCGTCTTAATTATGAAAACTACGGTGGCACACCAATACTGGGTATAAATTCATCAGTGGTAGTCGGACATGGAATTTCAAGCGCACTTGCAATTAAAAATATGTTACTATTGTCAAAAGAAATTCATGAAGCCGGACTTTCACAAAAAATACAAAAAGTTTTAAGAAATTAACTTTCATTTAAAAATTAACTTAAATTTGAAGGTTTTTAAATTTGTTTGAAATGACAAAAATACGGGCTGCAATAACCTCTGTAAACGGATGGGTTCCAGATTATTTACTCACGAATGATGAATTATCAAAAATGGTTGATACATCCGACGAATGGATAACAACCAGAACCGGAATAAAAAAAAGACATATTTTAAAAGGCAATGGAAAAGGGACATCAGACCTTGGAGCCGAAGCAGTGAAGGGTCTGCTTGAAAAATCAGGAACTTCTCCGGATGAAATTGATTTGCTTATTTGTGCCACAGCTACACCGGATATGCTTTTCCCTGCTACTGCAAATATAATCTGTGATAAAGCAGGATTAAATAATATTTTTAGTTTTGATATAAATGCGGCTTGTTCAGGACTTCTTTATACACTCATCACCGCATCTCAATATATTGAAACCGGTATGTATAAAAAAGTTATAGTTGTTGGTGCTGATAAAATGTCATCAATAGTTGATTATACTGACCGTACAACATGTGTACTCTTTGGTGATGCCGGTAGTGCAATATTATTAGAACCTACTACTGAAAATATAGGTATTATGGATTTTATTGCTCGAACCGATGGCTCAGGAAGAGTACATTTACACCAAAAAGCCGGTGGTTCTGTTAAACCTGCTACTCACGAAACCATTGATGCAAAAGAACATTTTGTTTTCCAGGAAGGACAAGCAGTATTTAAATTTGCTGTTACAAGAATGGCTGATGTTTCGGTTGAGATAATGGAAAAAAACGGATTAAAATCAGAAGATATTGCATGGCTTGTTCCCCATCAGGCAAATTTAAGAATTATTGAAGCAACTGCGCGGAGAATGGGAATCAGAAAAGATCAGGTAATGATAAATATTCAAAGATATGGAAACACCACCTCTGCAACTATTCCTCTTTGCCTCTGGGAATGGGAAAACCAATTAAAAAAAGGTGATAATCTTATTTTATCAGCTTTCGGCGGAGGTTTTACCTGGGGATCAATTTATTTGAAATGGGCGTACGACACAAAGTAAATTTTTCTTTTATCTTGTTTTCACCTTATGGAAATAATTCGATTTACAACAAGAGATAAAAAACTTTCAAAAATTGCTTTTGCCATTCGCGAGAAAGTTTTTGTTATAGAACAAAAAGTTGACCCTGATTTGGAATATGATGAATTTGAAGACAATGCACAACATTATTTGGTCTATCTTGACAAAAACCCTGTTGCAACAGCCCGCCGGCGTGAAACCGAAAAAGGAATAAAACTTGAACGTTTTGCTGTTTTAAAGGACTATAGAAATAAAGAAATCGGAACAAAGCTTCTGAAATTTGTTTTAAAAGATGTTATTCCTCTATCAAAATATATTTACATTCACTCGCAGATAAATGCTTTAAATTTTTATTTAAGAAACGGATTTAAAGTTAAAGGCAAAATGTTTATTGAAGCTGATATTGAACATTATTTTATGAGTTATGAAGGCTAAAGGCTAAAGTTTAAAGTTAGTTTAGATAATAGTTAGCGAAAATTCTTTTATTTGGTGAACCGCTCCAAGTCTTCAGTCTTCAATGGCTCAATGGAAAAAATAGAGGGAGTATAGAATTAAATTAGTATAGTTGCATTATTCGATTATGCAATTTTTTTGTTTTTTTAATCCCGAAGGGATTGCATGTTTATAGCATTAAAAATATCATTTGTTAATACGACCCAGACAGGGTCGAATATTTAATTTTTATTTGTTTTTCTATA
>JAUXFX010000259.1 GCA_030622635.1 Bacteroidota bacterium | reverse complement strand
TTGGTCAAGCGTTCTTCCTTTTCCATTCGGTAATATATTATATATTTTTAAAATTATTAATTATATATTTATATTTAGGCTGTTAGTAGTGTTAAAAATATTTTTATCAAATAGTTGACTTCATAATTTATGATTTATTATTAACAGTAATTAAACATCAATTATTATTGTTTTACTGCTATTTATATATTTATTAACGGAATGTTCAAATCAGGTACCGTTTAAAAAATAAGTTTAAAATATGCTTAATTGTATGTTTAAAAACCCACAAAAACTGGTTATAAAATTAAATAAAACAGAAACATTTTTTTACATGTTATCCTGTTTGTTAATAATCACATAGATTATTAATAATTATTAACAAAATTACACAGATATAAACAGAAAAATGTTGAAAAAATTAAGAAATTGATTTTTAAGTATATAAATAGAGAAGTAATTTGTAACAGATTATTAAACGATTAATTTATAAGCATATATACTTTTAATACTTACTTTTGTTAGAAATAATTTATTAACATGTTTGATAAAAATCATGTATTGCCCGTGGGTTCTGATCATGGGGGATTTGAATTAAAACAATATATTATTCAAACATTATCAGCCGAAGGTTATAAATTTAAAGATTTTGGAACAAATTCAAATAAAAGTGTTGATTATTCTGATTTCATTCATCCTGTTGCAAAAGCTATAAATGAAGGACTGTTTAAATTTGGGATTATTATGTGTGGTAGTGGTCAGGGAGCCAGCATGACTGCTAATAAATATTTAAATGTCAGGGCAGCATTATGTTGGGATTTGGAACAGGCCAGGTTAACACGGTTGCATAATAATGCAAATATTATAGCGCTTCCGGGCCGGTTTATTGATTTTGAAACCGCTGCTGAAATGGTAGATGTATTTTTAAACACCGACTTTGAAGGTGGAAGACACATAAACAGAATAAACAAAATTACTGTTGCTGATTAAGTAAATGTGCGGAATATGGGTGAAATTTACCAAAAGTTTTTAAAGGAATCTGCGAAAAAAGCATTCGATCTTGAACATCGTTATAAGATCAATTATAATATTGGTAAATACAATGAGGCTGTACTGAAAGGAAAAAAACAATTTAGAGACATTGAATTAGCCCGAAAACGAGCCGCTTTTTTAAAACATCGTATAATCAATAACCTGGAAAAATATTTAATTGAATTTGCTGCAAATTTTGAAAAAAACGGAGGAAAAATAATATGGGCACAGGATACGGATGAAGCTACACATGAGATTTTAGCCCTGTTGCATAAAAATAATGCAAAACAAGTAGTGAAATCAAAGTCGATGACTACTGAAGAAATTGAATTAAATGAAGTACTTGAGCAAAATAACATTGAAATAGTTGAAACAGATCTGGGTGAATACATTGTTCAAATTGCCGGAGAAAAACCATACCATATTGTTACCCCGGCCATGCACAAATCAAGGGATGATATTGCACAATTGTTTCATGAAAAGTTTAATACACCCCGCGAAAGTTCACCGGAAGAATTGACCAATTACGTCAGGGAAAAACTCCGTAAAAAATTTGTAAATGCTGATATAGGCATTACCGGAGGAAATTTTTTAATCGCAGATATCGGCGCTGTTTGTATAACTGAAAATGAAGGTAACGGTTTGATGTCAACAGCTTTTCCAAAAATCCATATAGCTGTTGTGGGAATTGAAAAACTGATTCCTTCTTTAAAAGATATGGATCTGTTTTGGCCATTGTTGGCTTCATATGGTACAGGGCAATATATAACTGTTTATAATTCAATATTTAGCGGACCAAGAAAAGAAGGAGAAATAGATGGACCGGAAGAAATGTATTTGGTTTTGCTTGAAAATAATCGTTCGGAAATATTAAAACATGAAAAACAGCGGAATGCATTAACCTGTATTAGGTGCGGTGCCTGCCTGAATGCTTGTCCCGTATATAAAAATATAGGCGGTCACACTTACAATAACACGTATAGTGGTCCTATCGGATCCGTAATATCGCCCCATTTAAAAGGAATGCAGGATTATAAACACCTGAGTTTTGCTTCTTCATTGTGTGGCAGTTGCACAGAGGTTTGTCCGGTTAAAATTCCATTACACGAAATGTTGCTGGATAACAGGAATGAGTCTGTAAAACTGGGATATTCCAAACTAGGCGAAAAAATTTCCATTTCCAGCATGAATACTTTTTTATCCAAACGGAAAAGAATGGATATGTTCAGCCCCAAATTGAAAAATATTGGTATGCAATTAATTTTTTAAAATGCCTGGGGATCGCGCAGGGAACTTCCAAAATTTGCAAAAAAATCGTTCCGGGATATGTGGATGGAACGAAATAAGTAATCAATTTTTAACACATCTTACCGGCAATCCGTTTTTTTTACTGGGATAACTGCGATAAGTACCATCACTTGAGTAAATCAAGTATCTATAACAAGCACTGTGATTCCCATAATCTTGAAGCTGAGTTGATGTCCAGAAGTAACCGTAACGACCGATTTTATCAAAGATTCCGTTTCTATAGCGAAATCCTGAAGGTAGTGCAGAAAAACCAGTTACATTGGTACCGTTGCCATTTTCATTCCAAAAAGTATCAGATTTAATTTTCAACCCTACATTACCTGTTTTCCTGTTTTTATCATTTTTATTAAAATCTGATTTTGTTTCGAGAAATTGTTCAAGTTTATTCCATTCCATATCCGATGGCAGGTGCCAGCCTTCCGGACATATTCCTTTGTGAAGACTATCCAATCCATTCCATGTTTCCGAATTGTATTTATTTGGTAATCCCATAGCTGTGGCCCAGTTATAAAGCACACCATAGATTTGATAATTGATTGTTTGTTTGGCCTCATTTACATTTTCACCATAATAACTGTATACATAAATGCCACTATCTGAATCAGGAGGACTTATATAAGGGAGAAATTTTAAATTTTCAGCCATCCAGCATTGCTCACCAATGATAACCGTTTTATAACTCTGATTGTCTCGTTTATCAATAACTTTACCCGTAATATCAGTGGAACAATTCCAGAATAATAACAATATGGCCAATACACCTATAGCTAAATTTTTATTGGATTTTATCCTCATGATGAATTTGAAATTAACCAATACAAATGTAGGG
>JAUXFX010000194.1 GCA_030622635.1 Bacteroidota bacterium | reverse complement strand
TTCCTTCAATCGGGTTTCCATTGGCATCGTAAACCTGTTCGTAAACAAAGTATGAACTGGCAGAATATCCAACACTATGCATCTGCACGGTATTACCGACACCACCTGAAATGCCTCCGGTTGCCACACCGAGATAATCCGGATCATCTGTTGCTGTGAGCTTGGTAATTTTATTTTTGTTGTAAGTGGCATTGAAACCAACTTCCCATAAAAGGTTTTCCTTAACAATGGGCCTGGTTGTGATTGAGAATTCAACACCTTTGTTTTCCATGTCCCCGATATTGGTAAGAATATAGTTGGTTAAATTTGTTCCGGCAGGTACTGGAATTACGTTAAGCAGATCATCTGTTTTTCTATAGTAAAAATCCAATGAACCGTAAAACCTGTCATCAGCAAATCCGTAATCCAAACCTATATTGTATGTTGTGGTTTCTTCCCATTTAATATTTGCATCATACCCTTCCGGTCGTAAAGTTGTAATAAATGTTGTATCGAACTGATACTGTGCATTTATTTGACTATAAGTATATATTGGCAGGTATGGATAATTACCCTGACCGATATTTTGTTGCCCTGTTATACCATAACCCAGCCTGAGTTTTAACTGCGACAATATATTCGCATTTTGCATCCAGGGTTCATCAAGAATTTTCCATGCAAGCGCAACCGACGGGAACAAACCCCAGCGGTTATCCGGCGAAAACCTTGATGTGCCATCTTCACGTAATGTAAAAGTTAAGAGATACTTATCCTTGAATGAATAATTAAAACGTCCGAAAAATGATAACATATAGTATTCAGTTGGATTATCAATCGTATCAAGATTCCATGTTCTTGAATAATTGCCGTTAATGAAATAATCTTTTCTCCAGAAATGCTGCCATGAATAACCTGCCATAACATCAAACCTGCTCTGGATATTATCAATATATTTAGTATAGTTCAGGTAAAAGTCCAAAAGTTCGTTTTTCTTTTCCTGCTCATATTTATTGTATGTGCCACCACCGTGTACAGGATCAAAGACCCATGGGGCATATTCAGGAACAATGACTGATCCCTCACTTTTTGAATGATCGTATCCAAGGTTTAAGTTAGCCCTTAATTCCGGTAAAAAGTGGAATTTATAATCTAACTGAATGTTACCGATAACCCTGTTTACATCTGATTGATTATCCCTCATGTTTAACATTGCAACAGGATTGCTTGAACCCATGGCAACCGGCCGCCCATTATCTTGTGTCCATACATTATATCCGCCGTAATTAGTTTGAAATGGAATTGTATCATTATTATCATCCAGATAGAATCCGGTATAAAGAGAATCTGATGTTACCGGTTTTGTAGGGTCGTATTGCATAGCAGCACCAATTGCACCTCGGTCGGCAAATTTATTTTTAATGAACATGCCTTTTACATTGAAATTAATTTGAAGATGATCATTAAACAATGTAGGATTCAAAGCCGCCGAAAGTGTTGTCCTTTTCAGGTTATCTGTTTTAAGGATACCATCCTGGTCGGAATATCCTGCTGAAAATCTGTAAGGAAGTATTTTATAAGCTCCTGATAAACTCAGGTAATGATCCATACCAAAAGCATTCTTAAAAATCTCATCCTGCCAGTCAGTGCTTGCATCACCCATCATATTAACCTGTCCTGGATAATGTTCATGTTCTAAAGCACGGAATTCGCCGGCACTCAAAACATCAATCTTTTTGGTAGGAGTGGATAATGAAAAATTTCCGTTATAACTGAGATTAAACGGTTTGCCATCTTTTCCCTTTACTCCTTTTTTAGTGGTGATTATTATAACTCCGTTGGATGCCCTTGAACCGTAAATGGCTGTTGCAGAAGCATCCTTTAAAACAGTGAATGTTTCAATATCATTTGGATTGATGGTGTTCAATGGGTTTCTCATACCTGAAATTCCCTCATTATCAATCGGAACACCATCAATTACGAACAACGGGTCGTTGCTTGCCGAAAGTGAAGAACCGCCCCTGATACGAATGGTTGTTTCACTTCCCGGAGCACCGCCTCCATTTGTAATCTGAACACCGGCAATTTTACCTGTAATAAGTTCTATAGGAGCCGTAATAGCCCCTGTGTTGAATGCTTTAGCATCAATAGCTGTAATTGAACCTGTTGCATCTTCCTTTTTTTGAATACCATAGCCAATTACAACAAATTCTTCTAACTCTGTCAGTGCAACATTAAGAGCAACATTAACTGTAGTATTAGGCTGAACCACTATTTCCTGTGTTTTATAGCCTATATAAGAGAATACAAGAGTTGCATCAGGTTCTACTATGATGGTGTATTTACCTTCCACATCAGTTGTTGTACCTATAGAAGTTCCTTTAATTAAAATAGTAACTCCCGGTAATGTTTGTCCATCTGCAGCATCAGTTACCGTTCCGATAACTTCGCCACTTTGTGCTAAACCTGTCATATAACCTAAAAACAGGAACGACAGCAGCAAAAGTAATTTTGCGGATAAATGTTTTACCATAATAAAATATTTAATTAATTAATTTTTATTTTTTGTGAAAATCAATTATGCAAAAGTAAAAAAAAAAAATATATAAAAAAAATTGTTTGTAATAAATTTTTTATATATATTTGCACTTTAGATAATCAATAATTTACTAATTAAAAAATTAAAGCTTATGAAAAAATTTACTTTAAGAATTACAGCACTTTTAATGTTCTTAGCTATGGGAACATTTGTAATGGCTCAAAGTGATACGGTAATTACTATCATTCCGCAAAATGCTACTGCATGGGATGAAATTACCATAATTTTAGATGCCAATTTATCATGTCCGGATAGTGCATTATTTGAGGCAGATTCAGTTATGATGCATTCAGGAGCCACTATCGACGGTGCAGCCTGGTCAATAGTTGTAGAATTTGATGGGGAAGGAGCAAACGGACAGAAGCCAAAACTTGAACCTTATTATGGCAAAATGCCGGCTGCAATTACCATTACACCTGAAAATACTACTGCCTGGGATGAAATCACCTTAACTTTAAATACCAAGTTATCTTGTCCTGACAGTGCATTGTTTGGTGCTGATTCGGTTATGATGCATTCTGGTGTTACCATTGACGGTGCTGTCTGGCAAAACGTAATTGATTTTGATGCTTTAGGCGCAAACGGACAACAGCCAAAACTTATTGATAATGGCGACAGCACTTGGTCAATTACTTACATACCTGCCGAATTTTATGGCATTGAAGAAGGAGCAGAGGTATCCCAGATTTGCTGTGTTTTTAATAATGGTACTTGGGATGCCGAAGGAAAAGATTTTGACGATGAAGGAAATTGTACGGATTTCTATGTTCCATTAGCTTTTAAAAACAATCGCAAATGGGCAATTACCTTTACGCCTGCTGATTTTTTTGGTATTGAAGTTGGTGCAGTTGCGAATGGAATGCAATGTGTTTTTAATAATGGTACTTGGGATGCCGTAGGAAAAGCTCACGATCCTGATAATCCGGGCGAATGCATAGACTTCGTTATTCCATTTGCTGTTGTTGGAATTACAGAATACACGGAAGTAACTTTCAAACTTTATCCAAACCCGGTTGACAATATACTTACTATTGAAAAACTGGATGGTGCAAATAAAATTGAAGTTTACAATGTAGTTGGTAAACTGGTTAAAACAGTTGATAAAATTTCAACTCCTGTCGTTACTATTAACACAGCAGACTTAACAAGTGGTATTTATTTTATAATTGTTTATAATAACGGTAGTGCTCAATCAACAAAATTTATAAAGAACTAATTAAGACTTAAATGTCATAACGCAGTAAACTGCAAGATAAAAGATAAAAGTAAAAAGATAAAAGTCTTTAACGGAAATAAAACTTGTTAGAAAAACAAGATTTTATTTTGTAATATTATATATGAACCCGGTCAGGTCCTGGCCGGGTTTTTTTATTTTTTAGATTCACCGTTAAAAAAAAGCAAAAAAACTTCATCTTCCCTGTCACATTTTCCCAAATTTAAGTACTAATATATAGTTGCAAATTTTTTGATTTTGAGAATTATAAACTTTTTTATAATTTTATAGTTTTAAATTTTACCATATTATGAAAACAAAATCAATAACATTCATTTTAATATTATTCATTTTTGCAATCCTTACAACATGCAAAAAAGATTTCGAAACCCCAACCGGAGGCAATAAAATTGAATTCGGGAATACAACTGTTGATTCTGTTTCTTACTCATGGGTGCAAATTACAACTCAATTTACAAGTACCGGAGGTAATACAATTTCTCAGCACGGACATTGCTGGAGTACAGAAACAGAGCCGACAATTAAAGACAATCATACAAGTTTGGGGAAGCTTGAAAAACCCAAAACCTTCCAAAGCCAAATAGATGAACTTTCTTCCGGTACTACATATTTTATCAGGTCTTATTGCAATTATCAAAATGGAACTGTTTACGGTACTCAGGAAACAATAACAACTTTAAAAACCGGCAAACCGGTTATTATTACTTCTGAGGTTACGGATATAACACTTATTTCTGCAATCTGTGGCGGGACTGTTGTGTGTGACAGCGGTTTGGTAGTAACAGCAAGAGGAGTTTGCTGGGATACTATTAATGAATTTAGTATTGATAGCTGCTTAAACAAAACAATTAACGGCGACAGTCTCGGAACTTTCACGAGCAATATTACAGAATTAAGCGAAGGAAATGAATATTTTGTCAAAGCTTATGCAACAAATGAAAAAGGCACCGGATATGGTGATATTAAAACTTTCTCAACCATCCCGCTTTCAATACCCGAAGTACAAACTTCAAACATAAGCGGGATAACAACAAATTCTGCTGTTTGTGGTGGAGATGTTTTAAGTAATGGAAACGGCACTGTAACGGCACGGGGAATTTGCTGGAGCACTTCTGAAAATGTTTCTCTTGATAATAATATTGGATTTACAGAAAACGGAACAGGAACCGGAAGTTTTATAAGCAACCTCATAGATTTAACAGATGGCACATTTTATTATGTTGTGGCTTATGCAACTAATGAAAAGGGCACAGGATACGGACAAGTAAAATCTTTCCAAACCGTTGCTATTGGTGCTCCCACAGTAATTACTTCAAATGTAACTGATATTACAACAAATTCAGCTCAATGCGGAGGAAATGTAACTAATTCCGGAAATGGCACAGTAACAGCAAGAGGAATTTGTTGGAATACAGCCGGTAATCCCACATTGCAAAACTGCATTGATTTTACAGAAAACGGAAGTGGTTTAGGTGTTTTTAATAGTTCTTTAATAGGTTTAAATGATGGAACCATCTATTATGTTAGTGCGTATGCAACAAACGAAATAGGTACAAGTTATGGAGAAGTAAAATCTTTTAATACAATTGAAATTACTATACCTGATGTTACAACTTTTGAGGTTAGCAATGTTACACAAAATTCTGCTGAATGCGGAGGAAATGTTACAAGTAACGGTAATGGAACCGTTATCGCACGTGGGGTTTGCTGGAACACAACAGGCGATCCTACTTTACAAAATTGCATTAATTATACAACCAATGGCAGCGGAACAGGCAACTTTACAAGTAATATCACAGGATTGCAAGAAAATACAATATATTATGTTGCCGCTTATGCCACAAATGAAAAAGGAACTGCTTATGGTTTAATAAAACAATTTAATACAACTTCAACAATAATACCGATTGTA
>JAUXFX010000240.1 GCA_030622635.1 Bacteroidota bacterium | reverse complement strand
TTAAGTGGTTTTTCCCCCAGTTTCCTGCTCCGATAAGTGTGATATTTTTCATCTGTTTATTTTTTGGTAGTTAATACATTTTTTGATAATTCCTACCACCCCTAACCCCTCCTAATCGTATGAGGGGAATGCTTTTCGTATGCATTTTCTCTTATTTGAAAAGTAATTATTTTTAAACCGGTTTCCATACATCTTAATTATCTAATTAAACAAAATCCAAATATTTTTTCCGCATATACTCCCCTCCTTTTTTTAAGGAGGGGCAGGGGGTGGTTAATAAATATTCATTGATTCGTGATCTTTATGATTTAGAAAACATTCTTTTCCAGAGCGATTGTTTTTCTATTTCATCATCATCCGAATAATATCCGTAACCATATCCATACCCGTAACCGTATCCATAACCATATCCGTAACCATATCCGTAACCGTAACCATATCCGTAACCATAAGAGTCCCTGGTTAATTTTACATCATTTATCAGGATATTTAAATTTGGTATATTTCTTTGTTCAACATCTTTTATTATTGAAGCAAATATTTTTTTGTGGGTGAAATTTTGCCTTACAATAAATAAATTTGCATCAGTATATTTCATTATTAGAAATGCGTCGGTTACCAAGCCTACAGGCGGAGTATCAATAATTATAAAATCATAGATCTCTTTAAGTTTATTGAACAGTTCTGTTGTTTTTGATGATGCTATCAGCTCTGAAGGATTTGGCGGAACAGGTCCTGCCATAATTATATCCAGATTATTGATGGGAGATTTTTGAATAATATCCTCAAATTTACTTTTATTAATAAGATAAGAACTAATACCTTCTGTATTGGTTAAACCGAAATCCTGATAAATTTTTGGTTTACGAAGGTCAAATCCCATTAAAAGTGTTTTTTTATCATATTGTGCAAAAATTGAAGCCAGGTTAATAGAAATAAATGTTTTTCCTGCACTTACCATATCAGATGTAACCAGAATAACTTGTTTTTCCTTGCCTTTGGTTATGTATTGAAGATTGGTCCTTATTGAGCGGAATGATTCGGATATTGAAGATTTAGGTGATTCGGCAACTACTATCTTACTTTCTTTTGCACTGTGAATTATATGCCCGATTATTGGAATATTTGTAATGTTTTCAACGTCTTTTCTCTCAATAATTTTGTCATTAAAATAATCCTTACCGAGAATATATACAACAGGGACTACTAATCCTAAAATAATAGCAATTATGTAGTTCAGTCCTTTTTTTGGATAAACAGGTTCTTGTCCTGATGTTCTTGCTTCGTCAATAATTTCGTTATCTGTTATATTGGAGGCTTTTGTAATTTGAGCTTCCGAACGCCTTTCCAAAAGATAAGTATAAATAGCATCATTAAGTTTAAACTTTCTTTCAATACTTATTAAGTTTCGTTGGGTTTTCGGTAAGCGATTGATCTTGCCGGATAATTCTGAAATTCTTCTATTGATATCATTAATTGCAATAGTTGATGTATTAACCATATTATTAATATTTTCAATAAGGGCTTTTTTTGTATTCTGAATTTGTTTATTAAGACTTAAAACCATTGGATTTTTTTCAGTGGAAGTGAATAAAAGTTCCGTACGTGTATTATAAAACTGTGTTAATCCTGAAATTAATTCGTTTAAAACCGGATCTTCTATTCCTATAGATGAAGGAACAACAAGGTCATCCACATTACTTTTGTTTTGAAGATAATCCTTTAAATTATTATAATACATGGATTTGACTATTAGTACTGCTTTTTCGTTTTCCAGTTCTTTCATGTATTCAAATACCTGCTGAGCCTGAAAATCAAGGTCCATTACAACATTTGCAGTACGGTAATCCTGCAGGTTTTGCTCGGTAAGTGTGAGAGAGTCAACAATTCCTTCAAGTTCGGAGTCAATAAAATTTATTGTGTTTATAGCTATCTGATTCTTTTTATCCAATCCACGATCAAGATAAACCATTGTTAACATGTTTAAGAAATTAACTGATTTCTCGATATCACTTCCTTCTAATGAAATATCAAGAATTGAAGCCTCCCTGTTTATCGGTTCAATTTCAAAACTGCTGTATAGTTCTACAAGACTTTCAATATCATTAAAATTAAAGCACAAATCTTTATTTTTATATTCTTCTTCGTTATAATTTTTATTCAAAAAGATTTTAAAGCTATAATACTGACTTTTTATTTGTTCACCGAATTCATAAGTCTTATCAAAATCCAGATTATCTATTTCATTATCCGATAAAGTGTAATCTGTAAAATTATATAGTTCAATTTCTTCGCCCTTTGCCTCTAGTTTAAAATTTTTATCTGATAAAATTGTAATAAAAAATTTCAGGTTTACCGGTTGTAAATGAGCAGAATCAATTATCACATCAAAAGGTGATTTATGGTATAATTCCTTAGTTATAAAATTTTCTTCGATATAATAAGAAATTTCAAAATCCAGTTCTTTTAAAGCTCTGTATGTAAGTGAATATGATTGTAATATCCCAATTTCGTTTTCCAGGTTTTGTTGGTTTCCCATTAATCCGAAACCGATTAAAGATTGAGGGTCAGTCATTGACTTGTCTTCCTGTATCAAAACAGTTGTGTTTACTTTATAAATGGGTTCTGTATATTTATTAAATAAAAAAGCAATAATAAAAAAGATAAATATTGTCAGAGCAAAAAAGTACCAGAATCTGTAAAATTTAAAGAATAATGCCTTATAATCAATTGATTCTTCTTTGGGTATGTCGCTTATATTGTTTATGTTGTCCATGTTTGTAATTTGTGTCAAATTGTGAAAAAAATTTATTATTTAAAGTAATTAATCAACAGTAATGTTGTTGAAATTCCAGCGAATATCAGGGCATACGGGAACTCTGCAAAAGTAAACTGTTTGCCTTTTAAGGGTTCTATATAAATAATGTCGTTGGGCATAAGATAATAATAATCAGATTCAAGAATTTTATCATCTGTCAGGTCCAGTTTATGGATTGTTGAACCTTGTTTGGTTTGCCTCACCAGCAATATATGATTTCTGTTTGCAAAATCCGTAAGGTCACCGGCAAATGCAAAGGCCTCAAAAATATTTATCTCATCCTGATAAACCTTATACTCTCCCGGACGTCTTACTTCTCCAATCAATGTAATATTAAAATTAACAAGTTTAACAATTACTATTGCCTCCCTTAGATATTCATTTAAGATTTTTTGTATTTCAGTTTTGATTTGTTCAACGGTTAAGTTTTTAACATATACATTTCCAACAAGAGGAAAATCAATATAACCTTCATCGTTAACAGTATAACTGTTTAAATAAACACTAATATCATTATTTAAATATTGTCGTGCATATTGAGATTCATTATTAAAGATCAAATTTGCTTTTTCGTCAAGGCTATTTATCCGTATGTATAGATTATCTCCTGCCTGGATTTTATATTCAACTTTTTTTACATTAATAAAATGTTTTTGAGCTTCGCTTTCACTTTTGTTTTGCAGGTATCTGATTTTTTTTTGCGGAACACATGAAGAAAATAAAAGTATTAAAACGATAAGGATAAAACTTAATTTTGATAATAATAAAAGGTAATTTTTCATTAGAAATATGTTGGTTAATTAATTTTGGTATTGAAATGATTTGCAAAAGTAAATTATTTTTTTAAATTATAATAATTTTGTGGTTATTAGTAAAATTTTATTTTGATATGCTACGAAATAAAACATAAATTATTTACATCTAACACATCAAAATAATATTAAACTGATTATTCCGTTAATATTTC
>JAUXFX010000148.1 GCA_030622635.1 Bacteroidota bacterium | reverse complement strand
TTCGCGGCTATTTATATATTTTATTTGCGGATTTATGGATAATATTATAAATATACGCAAATTAATTATCAAAAAAAATTGATAATAACAATATTTACTTTTATCTTTATACTTTTGTCTTTTGTCTTTATTAAAACCCATAATATTTAACATAGAGCCATAAGATTGGTGATAATTTTATTAACAAGAATTCTGGAATGAAAAAGAACATAGCTATAGTTGCAGGAGGAAACTCCGGTGAATATGAGATTTCAATTCAAAGTGGCTCTGTAGTTGAAAAAAATCTTGATACAGGGCTTTATAATCCTTATATGATCGTTATCAAAGGAAGTGATTGGTATTACCTGGATAAAGAAGATAAAAAAATTGATGTGGATAAAAATGATTTCTCTATTATAATTCAAGGCGAAAAAATTATTTTTGATTGTGTTTTTATTGCTATTCACGGCACTCCCGGAGAAGACGGTAAACTCCAGGGTTACTTTGATTTATTAGCCATTCCTTATACTTCGTGCAATCAAACTATTAGTGCGTTGACTTTTAATAAAAGTTTTTGCAACAGGATAGTCAATTCATTAGGTGTTAATACTGCTAAGTCTATTCTTTTATATAAAAATCAGAAATATAAAACAGATAGAATTGTTGATGAAATTAAACTTCCCTGTTTTGTTAAACCAAACAACGGTGGGTCAAGTGTTGGTATTACAAAGGTTGATAAAATCGAAAATCTGCAGGATGCAATTAAAACTGCTTTTAAAGAAGATGATGAGGTTATAATTGAAGAATTTATTGATGGTACTGAAATAACCTGTAGTATTATAAAATCTAAAAGTAAAGTGTATGTTTTACCAATTACTGAAATAGTAAGTAAAAAGGAGTTTTTTGATTATGATGCAAAATATACTCCGGGTATGGCTGATGAGATCACCCCTGCACGTATTTCTGAAAAAACTGAAAAAGAATGTAAAACAACTTCTGTTTATTTGTATAAAAACCTCAATTGTTCAGGACTTGTTCGTTTTGATTATATTTTACATGATGAGCTGTTATTTTTTCTTGAAGTAAATACCGTTCCAGGACTTACTGAAGACAGTATTATACCCAGGCAGGCAAAAGAAATGGGTATTACTATCACAAAGTTATTTACAATGGCAATTGAAGATGCTATTGACAGGAAAAATAAATTTTAAAATAAGTTTCCCAAAACAAGACTATTCTCCAAAATTAAGACAGGATGGTATTAGTAATTTGTATATAACTAACTTTTATTCAATATATTGTATTTAATTATATTTTTGGCTTATTTATTGCCATACATGTTTTATAGAATTTTATAAAAATCTAAATTATAGTTAAATCTTAAAATTATGAAAACACTTAGAATTTTATCAACAGTTTTAATTATCGCGATAATAACCATAACGTCTTGTAAAAAAGATTCGGATCCGGTTGAAAAAGATAAAACAATGGCCGATCTTGTTGTTCCTGCTTCCTTTGATTGGACATCTTCCTACAATTATGAGCTTTCAGTCAATATTATAGGAGATGCCAATGGTCAAACCCTTGAATTATATGAAATGGATGGCGATAAAATTGATAGTAAAACAATTTTTAACAATCAGGTAATATATAATTTCCAGTTGCCTGATGATATTGATTCCGTAAGAATATACTCCCCTGTAACTTTTATAAGCAAATATTTTCCTGTAGATATTGAAATTGTAGATTTTGAGATAGGGACAGGATATAAATCATTCGGTTTAAGGAATGTTGATTATGCCTTGAAATTAAATGGTGAAAGTAATTATATTGAGGTTGATAATAGCGGAGCAGGAGGGATTGTAGTTAAATATCCTTTTACATTCAGTGCATGGTTTAAAACTCCGGGACCTGGAAAAGAAAAAGGAGATATGGTATTAGTTAATATTGCCGACCAAAATGTTGCCAGTGTATATTATGGTATTTACCTTAGAAAGTTTAAGGAAAAATATAAAGCAGAAGTCAAATCAAGAAATGGTGAAAAAGAATATAGGAAAAGTACTAATCAAAATCTGGCAGATGACACATGGCATCAGGTAGTTGGTGTATTTACTGCTGATGGTAAAAGAAAATTATATTTGGATGGCATATATAAAGGTATGAGTAAAAGCGTTTTAGATTTTAATGCTAAAGCTGTAATTGTTACCTTTGGCAGATGGGGTGATAAAACGCCAAAATCTTATTATAACGGCTTGCTTGATAATATATGTATATGGAATAAGGAACTTAGTAAAGACGAAATATCAAAATATTACAAAACACTACCATCAGGCACAGAATCGAATTTAGTCGGATTTTGGGATTTTAATGAAGGTTCGGGGTCTATGGCTTTGAATTCTGCAAGTTCGGGTGGATATTCCGGTAAGATTGTCGGAGCTAATTATAAAAATATTTCCGGAAGTCCTGATTCTGACGGCGATGGTGTGCCTGATGATGAAGATGACTGGCCAAATGACCCATCCAAAGCATACAGGTCAATTTATCCATCGGGAAGCAAATATTATTATCATCTTTATGAAGATTTATGGCCCGGCTTGGGCGACTATGATCTTAATGATGTTGTTTTAAAAACAAAACTTCACTTATATAAAAATGGGCAAAACAAGCTTGTTGGTGGAAAAGTGATTTCTTCGGTTTACTGGATTGGTGGCGGAATTCCTCGCGGTGCAGGTATGGAGTGGTTTAAGTCAAATGGCTCTGCAACACAACTTACTTATTTGCCTGACCAGACCGTAACTTTTACAGAGCCAACAAATGTTGTTACCGACCCTGTTGTGTTTAATGCTGTTCAGCTATTTGATGGTAATATAATTGAAAGTTTAAACGATACGGTTGATTTTGAATATACATGGGATCATACTATTGCAGGAAATGGTTTATGGGTACAGGTGTATATTTATATGAACAGAGACCATGAAGTTCATATGTATGGACATCCGCCTACAAAAGCTGCTGATATGTCGTTGTTTGGAACCGCTAATGATGCATCTCAAACCACTTGGGCATGGAATCCGGGTAACCAGTTTACAAGTCCTGCAAATTTTTATAAAACAAGTAATAACTTACCATGGGGATTAGAATTAATTGCCACTGAGTTTAGAGTGCCAAACGAAAAAATAGAAATTTTAAATGCTTATCCTCAGTTTCAGGCATGGGCAGAATCTGGTGGAAATGTAAATAAAGACTGGTATAAATACCCTGATGAAAGTAAGACATTTTTGCCGGGTGAATGATAAAAAATGATAAAACATTCCATTTCTCTTTTAGTAAAGATCATAATAAGTTCAAATTAAGTTCCTTTGAAAATATTATAGAAATGGAATGTTTAAAATAAATTATCAATCCTGTTTTTGTTAATGACAGCAGCGTTTTTTCTTATTTTGAAAACTATAATGCCTGTCTTAACTCCTGATCTATTCTGTCTTTTAAGAACATTTTGATAAGTGATTGATAAGGCACATCTCTTTTATGTGCAATAAGCTTAAGTTCATCCAAAATGAATTCGGGAAGCCGTAATGAAATTGTTTTGGTAGTAGGTTTAAGGTTGGAAAAAGTAATTTTTTCCGATTTTTTCCAATCCACGAATTCGGAAGAATCTTTATTTGCCCAAAATTTCCTTTCTTCATCTTCATTTTTAAATACCGGTATTTTTTTAAACTTGCTCATAATATATTTTCCTTTCTTTTTTATTCATATCTCTTGCCGAAATAACACGAATCAGATTTTCCCTGATTGTGAAAACAACAAATAATAAACGCTGCGAATCGGTACTTCCTAATAAATACCATCTTTTTTCAAGTTGCGAGTGTTTTTTATCAGCAGAAACAACCAATGGTTCATTAAAAAACACCTGTTCACATTCGTTGCAGTTTACATGATGAAGATTCCAGTTTTTCTCTGAATTACCATCATCCCAATCAAAGCCCGTATAATTACTAAGTAGTTCTTTCATATCAATGTATATTGCAAAGATATACATTTTTATGGAAAATACAAATGAAATCGAAAAAAATCTATTTAAAAATAAGGAAAAGTGTTGCCAATCTTTCAAAAGGTGTGCTTCGTTTAAGTTTATTCTGAACCTTTCAGCAAGCTAAAGATAAACTCCGACGAAAGATGCCTCGGCTATGCTCTGCATGACAACAGTCACCCTGAGCGGAGACGAAGGGTGAGCAGAGTCAGAGGGTCTTTCGGGTAAGTGAAAAATATTAGAAATTGATTGAAGTTTAATTGAAATTAGAAAAGATAATTAACAAGATTTTGTATAGCAATAGCACGATGACTGATTTTATTTTTTTCTTCCAAAGGCATTTCTGCAAAAGCTAAATTATATCCAATGGGTTGAAAAATAGGGTCATAGCCAAAACCTTCTTGTCCTCTTTTTTCTGTAAGTATAATACCATATATTATTCCTTCAAAGAAATTTTCTTTACCATTAAGAATTAAAGAAATAACGGTTTTGAACCTTGCTTTGCGGTTAGTTATTCCATTCATCTCGGCAAGGACTTTATTCATGTTCTTTTCAAAATTATGTTCCTCGCCGGCATATCGTGCGGAATAAACTCCGGGTCTCCCGTCTAATGCTTCAATTTCCAAACCTGTATCATCAGCAAAACAATCAATCCCGAATTTATCATAAATATAATGTGATTTTTGAGAAGCATTTCCTTTTATTGTATCACTTGTTTCGGGTATTTCTTCAAAACAATTAATATCTTTCAGACTTAGGATTTTATAATTGCCTTTAATAAGATGGCTTACTTCTTCTAATTTATGTTGATTATTTGTAGCGAAAATTAATTTTTTCATTAGCCTCAGCCTTAAATGTTGATTGCTTATCTTCAATTAGTATTCTGCTAATCAATCATAGCAATATGTTATAATGATAAAACTTAGAATAAATCAAAAATCTATAATCTAAATTCTAAAATCTAAAATCTAAAATCCCATCAACTATTTAAACTGTTAATGTTTACCAGTTTTGTTACGGGAATTGAGTCCCCGGATAATCAGTAATATTTACCAGTGGAATGTTTGCGTTAAATGTGCGGTTAATATCTTTAATAAAATAATTTGCTACAAGTGCATAACCTCTGTGATTTAGGTGTATACCGTCTAATGAAAATAATCCACCCTCAATGAATTTCACATTAAAATTTATACCGTCAAAAACCATTCCGGATTTGAATTCATTAAAATAAGTATTCATGTCAACCAAAGCTACCGGATGCAAGCTTGCAAGGTCTTTAATTTTTATATTATAATTATCAATGGCACCGGATATAGCAGCTATTTCAGATTCACTTAAAATATATTGATCCGGAACAGGTATTTGGCTACCCCAGTATGCACATTTTAAAGAATCCTGTGGAATTGAAAGCAGCACTAATTCGGTGTTTTTAATTTGCCTCATTTTCAGCATTGCTAGCGAATCAGGTAAAGGTATTGTAGGGTCGGCAATTACCATCGGATTAGCTCCTAATTGGAAATTTATCCTGTATTCCATACCCATTGCTTCCATAAAAGCATTGTATACTGCGTATCCAAGATTTAGTGTGTCAACAAGGGCCTGATCAGTTAATACAATTGCATTATATGGAACAATATTAAAAAATGGAATGGATGTAATATGTGGGACGGTTGCAATTGCTCCTTTTGTATCATATTGGGTTAAGCTGGTAATAATTGCGTCCATTGAACTTGAGAATAACGGCATACTTGTTATTGAATCATTTGTTCCACCTGTCATTGCATAATGTAAAACATCATTAGCTCCAAGCCACAAAGTAAAGAAGGTCGGATTAATTTTAGGAATTTCCTCTAATACAAAGTTAGCATCAGGCGATTTAAACCTTGCATAATAAAGATTAGATTGGCAAATTACTGATAGCGCTTTATAAGATTTTAATCCGGGTACACCGATGTTATTAAATGGTCCCTGGTTAGCAACTGACGTAAATAGCTGTGTTTGTAAATCCGACTGGCTGGCATCAGGGTCTGCAAAAACCGGTGCTAATGATTGTTGACCAAGGCAATCGGTTGCATATCCTAAAATTAATTTTGTGTGAAAAAACAAGCCGGTTGATATTAATTCAACTCCTACTCCATTATTAGTAGGCATTAAAGGTTGTTTAAAATCATCTTGCATCCCAACAGTCTTAAATTGATTAGCAAGAATGTTTGGATAAGAGTTTTCCTGACCACCTGAGTATAATGCATTGTCGGCATAACCGGCAGTCAGGGAATTTCCAAATGCAAGGTAAGTTGTAAAATCTGCACTTCCTTTTGATGGAGAAAATTCATCAATTTTCGGTTCACAAGCTGTAAGAATAGCTAATGATAAAATGTATATTAAATATCTATATTTCATAATTTTAGAATTTTAAAGGTTAAAAACTATAACTTATGCCAATTCCTGGAATTGATGTCTGGGTTTTGTATTTTCCTGAGAAATTATCAGGTTCGTACGCTTTTTCTGCCTCTTGTCCGAAAAGATGGAGATAGGACAAGTCAATAGTCAGATTTTCAATTGGCTGATATGATAATCCTAATGTAAGTCCTGTTGTATTTAAGCTGACAGTTTCAGGATTGAAATATTTTTCATTTGTAGGAGTCGGATCATAGTAACCTCCTGCCCTTAATGTAAGTTTATCATTTAATTGATATTGCCCGCCAATACGAATAATCCAGCTATCTTTATATTCACGCGGATTAGCAGAATTCAATAAGTCTCCGCTTTCTTTAAATGTAAATATCAATGAGTCGTAAGTGCTCCACATTACCCAGTTAACTTCTGCGGCCAATGTTAATTTTTCATTTACATTAAATGCCACTCCGAAATCTAAATTTGCAGGCATTGGAAGTTCTGCATCAAACTTATTATCTTTAGGAAGATTAGAGCTTAAAGCAGAAGGAACGGTAAATGTAGCATCACCATCTTTCATTTTCATAATGATCTTTGAACGGTAATCAATACCAAAACTGAATTTATTATTTGGTTCAAAATATACACCAACGTTAAAACCAATGTTACCTGTATTACCTTCAAGATTTGCTTTAGAATTGTTGTATGGCAATGCTTTATTCAAATCAACCTTTCCTGTTGCATAAACAAATCCTGCTCCGATACCGATTTTTTCATTGATTTGATATGATGCAGTAAGCTGATAATAAATTGCACTTAAAGAAATGTTTTGAATAAGCATTTGACCGGCCCAATCATCATCCCATGTTGTTGAACTGCCAAAAGGGGTATAAACTCCTAAACCGACAACTAATTTATCAGTAATTTTTCCTGCACCGTAAAAGTAAAAAGGTGTTCCTATAGGATTATCGGTTTTTGCCTGATAATCAGTGGCATCTTTCTGAAAAACTACCTTAGCCATTATAAAGCTTGCTCCAAGTGAAAAATCATATTTATTTTTCATCATTGATAAAGCACCCGGATTGTAAAACATACTACTTGCACCATAATTAAATGGTGTACCAATGAGACCAATTCCGGTTTGTTTCTGCCCTTGCAATCTAACTTGATAACCGCCTGCATGAACAGACCACGTTGCAATTGCAAACAGCAACATAATGTAAATAAATTTTCTCATAATTTATATTTTTGGTTATTAATGGGTTGCAATATAGTAAAAAATTTAAAATCACATAATAAAATTAATTTGTAGATCAATAAAACAACATATTTAGATGTATAATAATCGCATGTTATTTTTACATGGAGTGATGGAGTGATGATAATATGCAGCATTCCTCAAAAGGAGGGGTTATCTAAAAAAGCATTTAAATAGTTTCTCGCAAAAGTCGCTAAGAACACGCCAAGACCGCAAATATCTGATATATACTATTATCCTGTAAAACTTTGCTAAAAAACAAAGTTATTTAGCAAATCCACAATTAGTAAGCGATTGTTGAATAACCTGTAACTTGCCATTTATGGCGCTATGTTATTTTAATTTTTGTGTTATTTGCATCCCTAAAATCTGCGTTAGGTTTTTTTTCTGAAATATAACTTTTTAGATATGTCCAATATTCCAACATTCCAACGACTAAAAGAAGTCCGAATGGATATTCCATGTGTTAATAGAACAATTTAAATATTGATTTGTAGTAATTATTTAGGTGGTGTAAAGATAAAAAATTCAGAGTTATTAACAATGCTTCAATTAAAAAAATGAAATGAGGAT
>JAUXFX010000113.1 GCA_030622635.1 Bacteroidota bacterium | reverse complement strand
TAAACAACAGTTATTGAACTCGCTTTTTTTCCTAAATTACGAAATTCAACATTTTCATCAATGTTGATCTTATAAATAATTTTGTAAGCTTTTTTTGGCTTTTCAGTTTTAACCGTATCCTGCTCCTGTGCCGATAAACTAAAAGCAAATAATGTTAAAAGGCAAAAAATAAATAATTTTTTCATAACAAATGGTTTTTTATAGTAAAACAATGCATAAAGATACTAAATCAATTGATAATTGAAACCGCAAAGCTGGAATTTGTTACCAGCAAAAACAGAAATCACCCAATCGTATAAGATTCAAATAAAATAAATTTATCATCTAATTGAACGAATTATACGAATTTTAATTCGTTCAATTAGCGTAATTCGATGACAAAATATCATTTGATCAACATAGCCTGTCACGATTTTCGGGATTGGTAAGTTTGTCTTTTTAAGAGGTTAATCAACTTTCTGTACTCTGCCCGAACCTTTAACTCTTGTTTTAATATTTGGAGAGCCTTTATAATAAACATCACCGCTTCCCGAAATTACAATATCAAGTTCGTCATGAACAGTAACTTTACAATCCCCTGAACCATCTAATCTAATATTAGATTCATAAGCAACTAAATCATAGGCTTTTAAATCGCCTGTGCCCTCAATTCTAATTTTATGTTTTTTAGTTGAACCTGATAATTTTATTTGTCCCGAACCATCAATATCAGAATATATTGAATTTGCAATTATATCCAGTATAATATCTCCTGAGCCATCAACAAATAATTTCAAATCCTGAACGTTAAATTTATTTGTGCCTTTAACAGTTCCGGAGCCATCAACCTCAATTTCCGATAGTTCGGGCATAGAAATATAAATATTAATATTTTCAACATTTATCACACAATTGGCTTCAAAATCAATTTCCAGAGTTCTGCCCGAAACATGTGTTTTAATAATATCAAGAATATTTCTTTGGGCTTCAATTTTTACCGAATATCCTGTATCCTGTGTTAGGAAAACATCAGCAGAAATATCCAGATCAATCTCTGTGAAATTGGTTACATCCCTGTATTCCGATTCTATTGGTCCTTCGCCTTTTATGCAGTCACAGGCGTTCAGGATTAATATCAATCCTGCAAATAAAACATTGAGTAAAAAAATCTTGTTCTTTTTCATGATAAATTATTTATGTTAAATAATAGTAAATCGTAATTGTTTTAAAAAAAGATAAAGATACAAATAATATTGAAATTATAAACTTTTCAGGACGTCAAACGTCAAACATCAAACGCTTGCCCCGTAAGGAAGCATGACTGTATCGGGGTCAAACACTATAATCTACTCCATCAATCCTCTGCCGGTTTTTTTAATTATATTTTTTTCCTTTAAATCTACGATGAGTTTATCAAGTATTCCGTTTACAAAAATTTTACTTTTTGGTGTGCTGTATAACTTTGACAACTCAATATATTCGTTCATTGTAACTTTTACGGGAATATTAGGAAATTCAAGTATTTCAGCCAAAGCCATTTTGATAAGTATTATGTCCATAATTGCAATACGGTCAAGCTCCCAGTTTTTAGTTTTTTTATCAATTAGTTGTTCATATTCCTGACTATGAATAATAGTTTTTCTGAATAATTCAATAATAAATTTTCTGTCTTCATTATTTTCTTTATCTGATGTTTTGTAAATTAACGGCAACGGAACAAATTCATCCCAATCTTCTTGAAACAATTTGATTGTTTTTATTATCAGCATTGTTACAGTATAATAATCATCTACCCAGTAAATACTTCTATTCTCATAATAATTTTTTAGAACTTCATTCTCCGAAATTTCCTTTTTTATCAACTTAATAACAATTTCCTTATCAGAATGGTACGAGTTTTCGAATGAACTCATATAATCTTTATATTTCTTACTTTCGCTGATTTTTAAAAAAGTCTTCCTGATAAGATTTTCCTCATCCGACCAGGAAATTTTCAAGTCATTGATTTTTTTTAATAAATCTTTATTTTCTGATAATTGTTTAAGAAACTTGTTATTAATAAATTTTGTATTAGGGTTAAGGTCGCTTTCTGTGGGAAGAAATTTATTTTTTGCTTCTCCAATTCTTTTTTCAGCAAATTCAAAAATTTCAAGAATGAACGATAACTGGAAGATATATAGCTCATATAGTTTTTCAATGCTTTTTAAAAGTTGTTTTTCAGCAATATCAATTCTGTTTTCCTTTGATTGAAAAAAAGCGTATAGAGCTTGCAAAACTTTAATACGTAGTTGCCTTCTGCTTAACATAAATATGTTTATGAACTGAATTTAATTATATAAATTTTTTTACAAATATAAATTAATTTATTATTTTATTACTTTTGAAAATTATTTTCGGTTGTTTTTGCTTTAACATAATTTAACACAATAATAACAAGACTTTTGTATATTCGCCGTTTAATACTATTATTTAGAGTAGGTATACAAAGTCACGTTCTAACAATTTAAGATTTTAGAATTCAGATTTAATAAATTAATATTTTGTTGATTATCAGTGGAATAAAAAAATCTAAAATCTAAAATCATAAATCTAAATTTTTTTAAATATGCTTTTATTATTTATTTTACTACCCCTGTCATTTACCATTCCAACAATTTTCGCCTGGCAATTATTTGAGAAAGCAGGAGTTGACGGATGGAAAACGCTGATACCATTTTACAATCTGTATGTTTGGCTCAAAATAATTAAAAAACCATTATGGTGGTATATTTTTTTACTGATACCATTCATTAATGTGTTTGTTTATATGCTGATGATAGTTGAGATGCTGAAATGTTACAATAAGTTTGGATTGGGAGAACAGGCAATCGGGGTGATTTTTCCTTTTATTTATCTGCCTTATCTTGGATTTTCCGCCAAAGCAAAATACCTTGATCCTGAAAAAAGGCCCAAAGTCAAAAAAACATTTATCAGAGAATGGCTTGATGCCATCATTTTCGCAGTTATTGCCGCTACAATTATCCGCATTTTCCTGTTAGAAGCATATACCATTCCAACATCATCAATGGAAAAATCACTATTGGTTGGAGATTTTCTTTTTGTAAGTAAGATCAGCTACGGACCAAAATTACCAAAAACTCCTATTGCATTTCCTTTCGTTCATCACACACTTCCGCTAACAAAAACAACAAAATCATATTTAGAATGGATTAAACTGCCTGATTTCCGTTTCCCGGGCTTTTCTAAAATTGAACGGAACGACGCTGTAGTATTTAATTACCCTGATGGAGATACTGTTTCATTAAAATTTCAAAGCAATATAAGTTACTATTCGTTAATAAAAGAATATGGCAGAAACAGAGTTTGGAACGATAAAAGGAATTTCGGCGATATTGTTGCCCGGCCTGTTGATAAAAGAGAAAATTACATAAAACGCTGTATCGCTATTTCAGGCGACACGCTTGAAATTATTGACCAGAAAGTTTTTATTAATGGAAAGCCATCGGAAAATCAGGGTATTAAACAATACCATTATTTTGTAAGAACAGACGGAACACGGATAAATCCAAAAATCCTTGAAAAACTGGATATCACAGAAAAAATAATTACCGGCAATAGCAGAGAATATATTTTTACACTTACTGATAAAGCAGCTGAAAAACTTAAAGGTTTTGCAAATGTTAAAGAAGTTTTAAAAATTATTAAACCAAAAGGTAAATGGGATCCGAATATTTTCCCACACGATTCAGTTTATAAGTGGAAGGTGGATAATTTCGGACCGCTTATTATACCAAAAGCAGGAGTTACAATACCAATAAACACACAAAATATATCGTTGTATGATAGAATAATTCATGCTTACGAATTGAACGACCTTGAGATTAAAGATGATAAAATATTTATTAATGGTATAGAAAGCGACTCATATACATTTAAAATGAATTATTATTGGATGATGGGAGATAACAGGCATAACTCAGCCGATTCAAGGGTTTGGGGTTTTGTTCCTGAAAACCATGTTGTTGGAAAAGCAGTATTTGTATGGCTCTCACTCGACCCAAACAAATCATTATTTAACGGAAAAATCAGATGGAAT
This sequence comes from Bacteroidota bacterium, assembly GCA_030622635.1. GTDB lineage: Bacteria > Bacteroidota > Bacteroidia > Bacteroidales > JADFUO01 > JADFUO01. The sequence goes on along the minus strand of JAUXFX010000113.1, from coordinate 6,351 downwards.
AAATTGTTCAGGATAATTAATTAGTACCTGTCCATAAAGTCAATTATATTGATAAATTTTTAGATTTATGATTTTAGATTTTAGATTCTCAATAACTTCGTAAATCAGAAAACTTGTCCGTATGGATCGTTAATTCTACCTGTCGGTAGACAGGCGTTATTCTGAAATCAAAAAAACACTTACTTTTTAGTTATAAAATCGTTTAAAAATATATTTTTTTGTCAAAATATAAAATTATTATTCACTAACAAAATCAAAAAATCATGAAAAAAGTTATTCAATTAATTTTAATTGCAACAACATTTGTTTTTGCATTTACTAATGTATCTTTTGCCGGTAAAAAACCATTTAAGGGAATCATTACTTATAAAATCACTTTCCCAAACAGTGAATTTGACCAGGCAACTTTGGCAATGATGCCGAAAGTTATGACTGTGACTATTAAAGGTAATATGTCGAAAACTTCAATGAATATGGGAATGGGCACGCAATCTACAATTTTTAACGGTGATAATAAAACCGCTATTGTTTTAATAGATATGATGGGACAAAAATTTGCATTACAAACTTCCAGTGAAGATATTGATAATGAAATTGCCGATCAACCCAAACCGATTGTGAAATATCTGGATGAAACAAAAGAAATTGCAGGCTATAAATGCAAAAAGGCTGAAATTATTTTTAAAAACGATGGCGATAATGAAGTAACTTTCATTGTTTATTATACAGATGAACTGGGCGGAAAAGCATTAAATTCAGGTCAGGCATTATATTCCGAAATTGATGGGGTATTACTTGAATACGAGATTGATGCTAAAGGAATGTCTATGAAATTTGAAGCAACCTCAGTTGAAAAGAAAAATGTTTCGGATAAAGAATTTGAAATTCCTGAAGGTTTTAAAATCACTACAAAGGATGAACTGGAAGGCATGTTTGGTGGATAAAAATAATATTTAGCCCTTAGCCTGAATAATGCAGGTTAGATTTATTATAGAACAGATTAAATAATTTTGTAATTTTGTAAATTCAACAATTTTACATTTAAAACAAATGTTACGAAAAGCAAATAAATTTAGAAACGAAGCTGCAAATCAGGATACATCCAAGCTCAAAAAAAAGAAAAGCCGGAAAAAATCAAAAAAATCTTCTTCTTCATCTCCTAAAAAAGAAAAGTTTAGAAAAATTTTAGGTTTCTTTTTAATTTTGGTATCGGTTTTTTTATTATTTGCTTTTACTTCCTATTTTTTTTCATGGTGGATTGACTTTGACAAGATTTCAAAACTTGCTTTGTCAGACCTTTCCGGAAAGGTTGAAATCCAAAACTGGATGGGCTTCGCTGGTGCTTATTTATCAGATATACTAATTAAAAAATGTTTCGGAATATCATCTTATCTGTTTATCCTGATTTTCTTTATTATTGGTGTAAAGCTATTTTTAAACATCAAACTGCTATCTATCGGAAAAACTTTCAGATACTCGTTTATTGCAATTATATGGTTTTCAGTTGCACTTGGATTTATTTTCAAAAATACCGATTATTCAATATTAGGAGGTATTTTCGGTTATCAGTCAAACATTTGGCTTGAAGGAATTATAGGTAAGATAGGAACAGGTATTCTGCTGTTATTTATTTTGATGAGCTTTTTTACAATTTTGTATAACTTCCCTTTTACATTATTTAAATCAAAACCTAAAATTGCAGGAGATAATGGAGATATTAGCAATAAAACAAAAAACAATAATGAAAGATACGACAAATACAACACTGTTGAGTTTTCCGTAACCGAAGATGACAATTTAACAAATAAGGATTTTAAAGAAAAAGAAAAAGATTTGAATATTGAAGATACTGTTAAGGAAAGCAAACCCGAAGCAGAAACTACAAAAGGTGAAAATATTGAACTGACAATTGAAAATCCAACTCCATCAGATAACGGAGATAATACAAGCACAACAGACCATAAAACCATTGATACCGAGTTTGATCCGAAATTAGATTTACCACACTACAAATTTCCCACTCTTGAACTTCTGGATGATTATGGCGACGGAATAATAAATGTTAAACAAGAAGAGCTTGAACAAAATAAAAACCGCATTGTTGAAACCCTTGATAATTATTCAATAAAAATTGATAAGATCAAAGCCACGATTGGACCTGCGGTTACGCTTTATGAAATAATTCCTGCACCCGGTGTAAGAATATCAAAAATAAAAAATCTTGAGGATGATATTGCACTGAGTCTTTCAGCCCTTGGCATAAGGATTATCGCACCAATACCTGGTAAAGGCACAATAGGAATTGAAGTTCCGAATCAAAACCCTGAGATCGTTTCAATTAAATCAATCTTATCTTCAAACAGATTTCAGAATTCAACAATGGAATTGCCATTCGGAATAGGCAAAACCATTGCCAATGAAGCTTACATCGCAGACCTGACCAAGATGCCTCATATTTTGATAGCAGGAGCTACAGGGCAAGGCAAATCTGTCGGATTAAATGCAATAATCACTTCATTATTATATAAAAAACATCCGGCACAAATTAAATTTGTGATGATTGACCCGAAAAAAGTTGAATTAACACTTTTTTCAAAAATTGAACGGCATTTTCTTGCAAAGCTCCCCGACACGGAAGAATCAATTATTACAGACACACGGGTTGTTGTTCGTACATTAAATTCGTTAAATATTGAAATGGATAACAGGTACGACCTGTTAAAAGATGCCCAGGTCAGGAACATAAAAGAATATAATACAAAATTTATTGCCCGTAAATTAAATCCTAACCACGGACACAGGTTCCTGCCTTATTTAATTGTAGTTGTTGATGAATTTGCCGACCTGATAATGACTTCCGGAAAAGAAATTGAAAACCCGCTTACAAGACTTGCCCAACTTGCAAGAGCAATAGGCATCCATTTGATCATTGCAACCCAGCGACCTTCGGTAAATATTATCACAGGTACTATAAAAGCAAACTTCCCTGCAAGAATAGCTTTCAGGGTTATCTCAAAAATTGATTCACGTACTATACTTGATACAGGTGGTGCCGACCAGTTAATCGGTCGTGGTGATATGCTTTTATCCACAGGCAGCGACCTGATACGTTTACAATGTGCATTTGTCGATTCTCATGAAATTGAAAGAATTACAGAATATATCGGTTCTCAACGCGCATATCCCGATGCATTCCAACTGCCTGATTTCACAGATGAAGAAAGCAACGGAACAACTGATTATGACCCAAATGAAAGGGACGAACTGTTTGAAGAAGCAGCACGAATTATTGTTCAGAATCAACATGGGTCAACCTCGTTATTACAAAGAAAATTAAAATTAGGTTATAACCGCGCCGGACGAATTATTGACCAGCTTGAAGCTGCTGGAATAGTCGGACATTTTGAAGGAAGTAAAGCAAGAGAAGTGAGAGTTGCCAATGAATTTGCTTTGGAACAATTTTTAAAAGATTTAGGTCAAAAGGATATTAGTTTATAACTTTAGAAATATTTTGTATAAAAAAATTAAGTCAATGTTAATTTGTTTGACGTTTGATGTTTGACGTTTACATCTAACTCATTTTCGGTCAATATATTTAGGCAATGACATCTGTAATTTTATAGTTTTTATGGCTACAGTAAAAAGATTTGAAGATTTGGAAATATGGAAAATTGCAAGACAATTATGCAAGCTTATTTTTAAGCTTACTAAAAAAGATAATTTTGCAAAAGATTTTACATTGAGAAACCAGATTAGGGATTCTTCCGGTTCTTCTATGGATAATATTGCAGAAGGTTTTGGAAGAGCAGGTAAGAAAGAGTTTATATATTTTCTATCTATTTCAAGTGGTTCATCTGAAGAAGTAAAATCACAACTTTACAGGGCAATAGACCAGAATTATATTAATGAGGATGAATTTCATGAAGGATATGAGCTTTCTGATAAATTATCAAAAAAAATTGGAAGTTTAATTAAATACCTGAATTCTTCTGATTATCGTGGAAAGAAATTTAAACTATCTTAATAACGTCAAACATCAAACATCAAACGTCAAACGTCAAACATCAAACGTCAAACATCAAACATCAAACGTCAAACATCAAACACCAAACAATGAAAAAAACAATAATCATAACTATAGCAATTTTAGCATTTATTACTGTTAATGCACAAAAAGATAAAAAAGCTACTGAAATACTTGATCGGCTTACTTCCAAAACCGAATCATACAAAACCATTGAAGTTGAATTTACTTACAAAATGGAAAATCCCGAAGCAGGAATTGATGAAAGCAAACACGGCACTCTGCTTGTTGAAGGCGACAAATACAGACTTACAATTGCCGGACAAATTGTTATTTCGGATGGCGAAACCCTGTGGACATGGCTTGTAGAAGATGATGAAGTAATGGTTAATTTTATTGAAGACGATGATGAAACAATTACACCAAGCAACCTGCTTACTTCATACAGCGATAACTATAAATCAAAATTTGTAAAAGAAAGCGTGCAAAACGGCAAAACAGTTGACATAATTGATTTAACACCTCTGCAAGGAAAAACATACTCCAAAATCAGAATAGTAATTGACAAAAATAAAATACAACTGCTTAGTTTTACAATTTACGATAAGAACGGCAGCACATATTCATACCTGATAAACAAATTTCTTGCTGATGTTGAAATAAACAAGTCTGAATTTACTTTTAATCCCGAAAAACATCCCAATGTTGAAGTGGTGGATATGAGGTAGGGGGAGATAAATAAGAATAAAAAAGATAATAGACGGCAAACAATGGCATTCACAAACATACAAATTCAAAAAATAGAAAAAGCCGCTGCAAAATTTATGTATTATCGTCGGCCGCCTCTTGAAATTCGGGAAAAACTGGACATCGGTTATCGCATTGAAGGACAAAGTGTATATGTATTTGAAACCATACCCAGATGGGATAAACCTGAAATAAAAATTGAATCTCCTATTGCAAAAACAACTTTTATAAAAGCAAAAAATCATTGGAAAATATTTTGGCTGCGAGCCAATCTGAAATGGTATCATTATAAGCCTGTACCTTATGTGAAAAAAATTGAACAGTTTTTTGAAGTTGTTGATGCGGATGCATTGGGTTGTTTTTGGGGATGATAACAGATAACTGAACATCAGTTTTGTACAATAAAACGACAATAGGGTTTACTTTTACTTTCTACAATTATATTTTCAATCCGAATTTTTAAGCAATCTTTTATACATAATATAGAAATATTTACTATCTTTAGCGTAAAATTTGGAGTTTAGGCGCAAACTCCCGTTATCGTCAATGCTGATAAATTTCTTAAATAAAATTGTATTAACATGAAAAATTTATCTCTCTTAATTTTTATTCTGTTTTTTTATCAGATAACAGCATTATCCCAACCCTGCCTGCCTGAAGGAATATATTTTTCCACGCAGACACAGATAGATAATTTTCAAACAAATCACCCTAATTGTACTGAAATAGAGGGAGATGTGACCATAAGCGGAAATGATATCACTAATTTGAACGGATTAAGTGTTTTGACAGCTATCGGGGAAAGCCTTTTTATTGGGCACAATAATGCCATAATAAATTTAACAGGTTTAGAAAATCTGACTTCCATCGGAGGACACCTGAATATTTGGGCAAACGATGCCCTTAACAGTTTAACAGGACTAGAAAATGTGACTTCCATCGGGGAAAGTCTTTTTATTGGGAACAACAATGCTATTATAAATTTAACAGGTCTGGATAATCTGTCTTCAATCGGGGGATACCTGAATATTTGGGCAAACAATGCCCTGACCAGTTTAACAGGATTGGATAATATTGGTGCCGCATCAATCGTCAACTTATTCATTACTGATAACTATTCCTTATCCAATTGTGAAGTGCAAAGTATTTGTAATTATTTAGCTAATCCTAATGGAACAGTTAATATCTATGGTAATGCAACAGGTTGCAACAATCCACCTGAGGTAGCAAATGCCTGTGGGATTACTTTACCATGTCTTCCTTATGGCAACTATTATTTTCACATGCAAACCGAAATTAACAATTTTCAGACTAACTACCCTGGTTGTACTGAATTAGAGGGATTTGTTAGAATATCTGGAAATAATATAACCAATTTAAGAGAATTAAATGTTATAACAACTATCGGGGGAAGCCTTTATATTTGGTACAACGATTCACTGACAAGTTTAACAGGCATGGAAAATGTGACTTCCATTGGGGGAGAACTTTCAATTGTGGAAAACGATGCCCTGATTAGTTTGACAGAATTGGAAAATATTGATGCGAACTCAATCAGTGATTTATTCATAACAGATAAT
>JAUXFX010000104.1 GCA_030622635.1 Bacteroidota bacterium | reverse complement strand
TAGGGCTTGCTGATTTTCTTGCCAACCTCAATTAAAAAACTCCCGGACTAAAAAAAATATTTTTGCTAAGGTAAATATTTTGGTTCAAGTATTTTTGGTTTGCCGAAAATATTTCTAAAGTGCTCTATTTGCCAAAATATGTCTTTTATATGTCTGTTCATGTTTTTGACAAACAAAAAATAAAGCGAAAAAACCATCCCCAATACCATAAGGATGATTGGAAAAATCTGCTGTAATTTCACTAAGTTCATGACAAAGAAGATGTTGGCAATCCAGCTTTCTGAAGTCTCCTTGGTCTTTGCCCTGATTTGTTTTAGACCATAGGCGTTTTTCCCTTGACCAAATTTTCCTTCGACATGATTTCTTTGGTTGTGTTCTTTTCTTCGTTTGGCTTTTTGGTAATAACTTTCATTTGAAGGTGGTCTTCCCAGAGGTTTACCAGTTATCCTGATACTCTTTTCTTTTAGGTATTTTCGATTTGCCCTTGTTATATATATTCTATCAGCCAAAAACACTTCAGGGTAAAAGCCATAAATCTGGTAATAGTCTTCTACTTGTTGTTCGAGATCGGTACTTTCATTATAGGCATCCCAGCTAAAATGGTTTATTCTGGTAAAGCCTTCTACTTCCGATACACCAAGCTTAGCTCCAAACTCAGTCTGTGCCCTGTCTTTTCCTCTTGGTATTGGTCTGACATAAGGTTGATAAATATTTACAATTCTGTCTTTGACACTATGTATTTTTTCTTTGTACATATATGTTTGCTGTTCGTATAATAATTGAATGACCCATAATAATTTCTGATGCCGCTTGTTTAATGGAAAACTATCTCCTTTTATCATATCCAGTAAGCGGTGAATGGTCTTGATGTTTCTGCGTAAATATCGCAACTGTTTGCCTACGGATTTCCTTATCTGCCTTTTGGTTTTATTTTTCTTTTTTGAAAAGAATACAAATTCTTTTCTGGCTATTCGTCTGTACGTTCTTGGTTTTACCTTTAAAGAAGGAAGCAGGGCATATAACAAATCAATCATCTTCTCACTTTCTTCTCTGGCAACATTTAACAATCCGTGATCAGTGGGATAAACAATCATTTGATCAGCTACGGTAGCATCAACTTTTAGTTTACCTTTATTGGGTTTTTGTTCTGATATTGGATTAGCTTCTTTTTCTGTATCAATCTGTTGTTCTTCGTTTTTCTTTTCTATGCTTTGTTCCGCCTTTGTTTGTTTTGAAACAGGTTCTGTATTTTTCCCTTTTTTGGTTCCGGTTTTTCTCTTAGGCTTCGTTTTCTTTTCTTCTGAGAGTTTGATAATTTCTACGTTCATTTGGTCAAATTTATCTAAACCCATACGTTTGCGCAAATCAACAAAAAGAGAAGCATCAAAGGCTGACTTGGTAATGAACTTTTTAAAACCTACAAAATATTGCAGATAGATATTTTCCTTTATCGTTTCAATTACTTCCCTGTCGCTCAATCTTAAACGGTGTTTTATTATTAAGGCACTTACCGCTAAACGGCCATCTATGCCATACCGTCCGGTATCAGAGGAAAGACTTTGTGAATATATGCCTACTAATCTATCCCAAGGCAATAGTTTAGAGAGTTTTATCCATCTATTGTTTTTGTCGAGTTCACTCTCAAAGGGATGTTCAAACTCAAATAACTCAATTTGATTCTGTGAAGTATATCGTATCATAAGTGCAAACTTTTTGACTACAAGATACGAAAAAACTTGCATTTATAGGTCGAATTTCTAAATTAAGTTATTGACATTTATATGTTTATAACTTTCTCAGCAAGCCCTACATAGCGCCATAAATGGCAAGATATATGTTATTCAGCAATCGCTTACTAATTGTGGATTTGCTAAATAACTTTGTTTTTTTAGCAAAGTTTTACAGGATAATAGTATAACGTAGCGAAGCTGCAAACAAATTGATTTAAGAACAAGGATTAACGATTAGCGATTTTTGATTTATTTTTTTCCATATTTTTTTGTGCAGTTTCTATGCTTTTACGAATATAGATAGTGTAATGATAGGGATACTCATCCGATGACTTGAAGTCATCGGATGAGTAAAAATATTTTACTTCATTAAAACTTCAACCATTTTTTTTCCTATATCGGCTGGTGAATCAACAACGTGAATTCCACAATTACGCAAAATTTCTTTTTTAGCTTGTGCCGTATCATCTTTCCCACTAATAATTGCACCTGCATGTCCCATTGTTCTTCCTTTCGGAGCTGTAGCACCTGCAATAAAACTTACCACCGGTTTAATACCATTTTCTTTTATCCAGTATGCAGCATCCGATTCCATAGTTCCACCGATTTCGCCTATCATTACAATTCCCTCGGTATCAGGGTCACCCATAAATAATTTAACAGCATCTTTAATGTTTGTTCCAATTATGGGATCGCCTCCAACGCCTATTGCAGTTGATTGTCCCAAGCCAAGCTTTGTCAATTGGTCAACCGCTTCATAAGTAAGAGTTCCTGAGCGGGAAATAATACCAATTTTTCCGGGAGTATGAATAAATCCTGGCATTATCCCGATTTTAGATTCGCCGGGAGTTATTACACCCGGACAATTCGGTCCGACTAATCTGCATTTTTTATCTTTTAAATATATTTTAACTCTGATCATATCCTCGGTTGGGATTCCTTCGGTTATACAAATCACAATATCAATACCTGCATCTGCTGCTTCCATTATTGCATCTGCCGCAAATGGTGGTGGAACAAAAATAACAGAAACATCTGCTCCTGTTTTTTTAATAGCTTCTGCAACTGTATTAAAAACTGGAACTCCAATATGCATTTGCCCTCCCTTACCGGGTGTTACACCACAAACCACATTAGTTCCGTAATCTATCATCTGTTCTGTATGAAAAGTACCTTCTGTACCGGTAATCCCCTGTATCAATACTTTTGAATTCTTATTTACTAATATACTCATATTTATTTTTAAAATTATCTATTGAATAAACAACTTATTGTTAGTATCTGCCAAAGATAATATGTTTTTAATTCATTTATAAAATATTTCCTTAATTTTGTTTCTGAAAAACAATGAATCAAAATGAATTCATCCGGTAAAACATATCTGTTTAATAATGATACGATTTGTGCCCCGGCCACTCCTCCGGGATCAGGTGCAATTGCCGTTATTCGTATATCAGGACAGGATTCTTTTAGTGTTTGTGATAAAATTTTTAAATCGAAAAAACTAAATTTTAAATTAACAAAAGCAAAAACACATACTATTCATTTTGGCATTATACATGAAAATGAAAATATTTTAGATGAAGTGCTTGTCAGCGTTTTCAAAAAACCAAACTCATATACAGGAGAAGATTCAGTTGAAATTTCTTGTCACGGCTCAGATTATATTCTGCAAAAAATTATTGAACTTTTAATAAAAAACGGTGTGCGTTTTGCAGAACCCGGTGAATTTACTTTACGTGCATTCCTTAACGGGAAATTTGACCTGTCGCAGGCAGAAGCAGTTGCCGATTTAATTGCTTCCCAATCCAAAACTTCTCATAGTCTTGCTTTAAAACAAATGAGAGGGGGATTTTCAGATAAGATAAAAGAACTACGGCAGCAACTCTTAAATTTCTCATCTTTAATAGAATTAGAGCTTGATTTTGGTGAAGAAGATGTAGAATTTGCAGACCGCACCGAATTACTTAAACTTTTATCAAAATTAGAATCCGAAATAACTAATCTGATTGAATCATTTTCATTAGGCAATGTTATGAAAAACGGTATTCCTGTTGCAATTATCGGTAAACCGAATGTTGGTAAATCAACCTTGTTAAATGCTTTACTTAACGAAGAAAAAGCAATTGTTTCGGAAATACCTGGCACAACAAGAGATATAATTGAAGATACTATTGTTATTAAAGGTGTTTCTTTCAGATTTATTGATACTGCCGGACTAAGAGACGGAGGGGATGAGATTGAAACTATTGGTATTGAAAGAACCCATGAAAAGATAAAACTTGCTTCAATAGTATTATATGTTTTTGATATCAGCAGCACAACTATTGAGCAAATTAAAGAAGTGATTGAAGATTTTAAAAATCAAATTAAAAATGACAAAAAAAGGTTGATCCTGATTGGAAATAAAATTGATAAGCTTATAGAAATGCCCGATGGGTTTAAAGACCTTATTGAACTTGAAACCATATTTATATCTGCTAAACGAAAAGAAAATATTAATCTTATCACCGAAAGTCTTTTAAAATCAATTATTACAGATGATTTTCAGGACACAGCTATTGTAACCAACACCCGTCATTATGAAGCCCTGACAAAAGCTTTAGAAGCTCTATCAAATATAAAAAACGGATTCAAAGACAACTTACCCACCGACCTTATTTCAATAGACATAAGAGATGCCCTGCACTATTTAGGCGAAATTACAGGTGAAATAACTACCGATGAAATACTTGGGAATATTTTTGGAAAGTTTTGTATTGGTAAGTAAATGAGACTACTAATTTAGGAGGCAAAGCCGAACTAAATAAGTTTAGTCGAATTCATCCCGCTGAGCGAAGCGATAGAGGGATCTGAATGATAAGGTAAAAAGTTTGTGAATAGCAGGTGTCATCCCGAGTCACAAGACCCTGAAAAAATGGGCGCACATAGTGAGATGACAACACACCATCATCACTCTTTAATGTTTTTTTGTCATCGAATTGCACGAATTACACGAATTGAAAATTCGTGAAATCTGCGTAATTCGATGATAATTTTTTTATATTCTTAATGATATTCTTATTTTGCTGATTTCATTTAAATGCTTATTAATGAAGTATTTACGAAAAGTTGTCATTGGCAGCTTCGTATTTCCGTCTCCCAAATAAAATATTTATTCTTTTTTTCTTGCATATTAAGAAATATGTCGTATATTTGTAGACAAATGTCTAACACTATGTATAAAGAACAAAAAAATCTGGCTTTAGACGTTAATGAAGCCATCAGTACTTATGTACAAACAATAAGTCCCGTAAATATGTTTACACCTTCAAATAAAAACCTTACTTATTCTGATTTTTTATCAAATCGAATGTTAATTATTCATTCAATAAGAAAAGGAATTCCCTATTCTTTATTTAAACATATTAAGGCTAATACTCCATTTACTGATGCTGACTGGGCAAGTTTTTTAAACATTTCAAGTAAGTCTCTTCAAAGATATAAAAATGAGGAAGATCATATTTTTAAGCCAATTCATTCAGAAAAAATCATTGAACTGGCAGAAGTTACAAATCTCGGAAAAGAAGTTTTTGATTCATTAGAACAATTTTATTTCTGGCTAAACTCACCTTCTTTTGCCTTGGGAAACATGAAACCGGTTGAATTATTAACAAATTCATACGGTAAGGAAATGGTTATAAATGAACTGAATCGAATAGATGAGGGAATATTTGCATAATGAAGGTTTACAGATTAGCTCGTAAAAAGTATGCTGTCGAATTATCAGGCAAAGGATCTGCCAAATCATGCAATCGATGGAATTCAGTTGGGGTTGAAATGATTTATTGTGCTGAAAGTAGAGCTTTAGCAATGGCTGAAGTAGCTGTTCATTTGTCTCTTGCTACATTACCGGGCGATTTTGTAATGCTTGAAATTAGTGCACCTGATACGCTCAGCACAATTTTTTTAAAAGAAGAAGATTTACCTGATGAATGGAATGCTTTTCCCCATAATGTTTCAACACAGAAAATTGGTGATAAATTTATTCAATCAAAGCAAGCTTGCATCCTTAAAGTTCCATCAGCAGTTGTGAAAGGAGATTTCAATTATCTCATTAATCCTTATCATGATGATTTCAAAAAAATCAAAATATCAAAAATGGAAAATTTTCCTTTTGATAGGAGAATATTCAAATAGACCTACTTCCAATTGAGATTATCAGTAAGCTAATAACCCACCGCTGCATCTATGTATAAATAAGTTTAGTCGAATTCATCCCGAAGATCCCGCTGAGTAAAGCGATAGTGATACTAAATTAAAAGCACTTGAAAAAAAACGCACATCAGTATAGGTCTATTTACAAAACTGATTATATTTCAAAATATCTTCGCACAGATTTTCAATTGAAATTGATTTAGGATCAACCTTCATTGCCTCACAATCACCAAAAATTGTATTGTAAAGATTTTTGTAGCTCTTTTTGTTAAGCTTAAAAGATTCATCACCTTTAACAACAAAATAGGTTCTGATTTGACCACCGCTCACGTCCACACCGCCAACGGAAGTAACACCCGATTCGGAATAAGGATCAGGATAAACTTTCAACTTTTGATCAAAGCCATAATTAATTAGTTGAAGCAAAGCCTTTTTCCCTTTTTTAGTATTATATTCAACGCTATTGAAACGGACTAAATTTTCCGCCACAATTTCAGCATAATTAGTATTTACAGCACTCTTTATGCTTTTGGTTGCTTTATCAGCAATAGTAGCAGCTTTCGCAACCTTGGTTAATCGAGCATTAACCTCTTTAATTTGAGCGGCCTTAAATTTGTGTTTAACACCATCTTCAGTCTTAAAGGAAAATGATTTAAGACGACCATTTGCTACCGAATAGGAAGAAAGCTTTTTCGTTTCAAATTCCTTTCCATCAACTGTTTTAATAGTGTAATCACGCAACCATGCAATGTTTTCAGTATCAATCATGGTAGAAAACTGTTGCGCCGACATTGTGCCAACAAAGAGTAAAATAAATATAGAAATAGTTGTTAATCTCATAGCTATTTTATTTAATTTCAAAATTTTTAAGACCACAAATATACTTTTCTTAATTTGATTATGCTAACTTTTGTTTTTATATATTTGCCAAATGAGAGTAAACTTAAGAGAATACATGTTCAGAGCCTGGTATTGGTATGTTAATAACCGGGATAAAAATGCAGAAATATTGTTTATGAATTATGGTTATTCGGATGATAATCAGCAGGTTGATTTAAATTCAGAAGATGAAAATAATCGGTATTCCATACAACTGTATCATCACCTGGTCACAGAAGTTGATATAGAAAACAAAGATATTTTAGAAGTAGGATGCGGCCGGGGCGGTGGACTGGCATACATAGTAAAGAATTTTAAGCCTTCAACAGCTAAAGGTATTGATTTAGATAAGGGAGCAATTAAATTTTGCAACAAACATTACCCCTTAAACGGTTTATCGTTTACACAGGGCGATGCTCAAAATCTACCTATTGAAGACAATTCTTATGATGTCCTCATAAATGTAGAATCCTCGCACCGGTATCCTGAGTTCCATTTGTTTTTAAACGAAGTTAAGCGTATTCTTCGTTCCGAAGGGTATTTTTTATATACTGACTTCCTCTATGATTGGGAAATGAATGAATTGCAAAAAAAAATAGAACAATCCGGTTTTAAAATTATTAAAGAACAAATAATAACCGGTAAGGTAGTAAAAGCACTTGAATTAGATGATAAACGTAAAAGAGAACTTGTTAAGAAACTGGTACCGGGTTTTATAAGTAAAATAGCATTAAATTTTGCCGGAACAATAGGCTCAGAAACATACAATCAGTTTGATTCAGGAAGATATGAGTATTATAGCTACATTATGAGGAAGAATTAATTTTAGTGATATCCAAAACCTCTTTTAATCTTCCTCCAATACACCACCTAATTTCTTGTAAATACCCTCAAGGAGTTCATTTTGATATTCCATTAATTCCTCTCGTTTGTTAATTTTGAAGTACCAACAAGTGACCTCTCTGAGAAATAAAAACAAAACTATTGCTACTACTATCACTAAAATAAATACTGTTACTGAGTCCTTAGGTAAACGGTAAATAACAATGTACATATTTTCGCAATTAGGAATGTACATATTTTAGCAAGTATTGATGTACACTTTTTAGCAAATAAAGATGTACATTTTAGATTTCTTTCCTGTTTTTTCCTTTTGAATATATTTTACAAAATCATACCATTCCTTATGATCACAAAATTTTAAAATATTTTGATACATAGATTGAACATTTGTGTTGTTTTGAAAATTGTACTTATTTAAACCTAATTTAATTATAAAGTCATTATTTAGTTTGTCTATAAAGTTAGCCAATCCTGACAGGTTTTTAAAACCTGTCAGGATTATATCGCTGATAATCATCATAATAACCCAACCCTTGATTCGCATTAATTATAATAAAATGACTGTCTGAGACTTTTTAGAATAGTCAAACATCAAACGTCAAACATCAAACTAACTCCTCAATTTACTTTTCAAATAGTACCCCGTATAAGATTTTTTGCAATTTACAAGCTCTTCGGGTGTTCCTTCAAAAACAACGTATCCTCCCTGGTCCCCGCCTTCCGGACCAAGATCAATAACCCAGTCTGCACATTTAATAATTTCCATATTATGTTCTATTACAATTATAGAATGTCCTTTATCAATCAATGCATTAAAAGAATTAAGCAACTTACTAATATCAAAAAAATGAAGTCCTGTAGTTGGCTCATCAAAAATGAACAAAGAAGGTTTTTCATTATATCCTTTGGATAAAAAATAAGCTAATTTTATTCTTTGTGCTTCACCGCCGCTCAATGTACTGGAAGGCTGTCCTAATTTCAGATAACCTAAGCCAACATCCTGTAACGGTCTAAGCCTGGTAACAATTCTTTTTTCTAAAGATGAATGTTTTTCTTCTGAGCTAAAAAAATCAACAGCCTGGTTAATGGTAAGATCAAGAATATCACTGATATTTTTTTCTTTGTATTTCACATCAAGAACTTCTTCTTTAAATCTTTTTCCCTTACAATTATCGCAGCTAAGATAAATGTCAGCCATAAACTGCATTTCAATTTTAACTACTCCTTCGCCTTGACAAACTTCACAACGACCACCGTCAATATTAAATGAAAAATAACCGGGTTTGTATCCCCTGACCTTTGAAAGCTGCTGACCGGCAAATAAAACTCGTATATCATCATAAGCTTTTACATAAGTTGCCGGATTAGAACGTGATGACCTTCCTATTGGGTTCTGGTCAATCATTTCAACTTCTGAAATCCTGTAAATATCACCGTCTAATTTTTGATACCTGCCGGTTTTTTCTTTATAACCTCCATAAATCTTTTTCAAAGCAGAAAACAATATTTGCTTTACCAGTGATGTTTTCCCTGAGCCGCTCACACCGGTAATAACCGTTAATATATTTAATGGAAATTTTACATTTATCTGTTTCAGATTATTTTCGGATGCGCATTTAATTTCAATAAAATCCCTCCATTTTCTTCTTTTCTCAGGTAATAAAATTTGAAGGTCGTTACTTAAATAGCGGGCTGTGATACTTTTTTTATCTTTAATTATTTTTTCAAAATTACCCTGAAAAATAAGTTCACCACCGTTAATTCCTGCCATTGGCCCGATATCAATAATTTCATCGGCAGCTTTAATTATCTCTTCATCATGTTCAACAACAATCACGGTATTTCCAATATCCCTGAGTTTAAATAAAACTTTAATAAGTCTGTGAGTATCTCTTGGATGCAGTCCTATACTTGGTTCATCTAAAACATACATTGATCCAACCAAACTACTGCCAAGCGAAGTAGCAAGATTTATTCTTTGTGATTCTCCCCCTGAAAGTGACGAGGATAAACGGTTCAGGGTCAAGTATCCCAATCCGACATCATCAAGAAATTTAAGGCGGTTAATTATCTCAATAAGCAGACGAGCTGAGGTTTCCCTGTCGTGTTCGGATAGTTTAATATTTTTGAAAAAACTTAAAGATTCTTTTACAGGCATTAAAACAATATCGCTTATTGATTTACCGGAAACCTTTACATAAGCCGCATCCTTCCTCAAACGTGTTCCTTTACATTCAGGGCAAACAGTTCGCCCCCTGTAACGCGACAACATTACCCTGTATTGAATTTTATAGGTCTGTTCATCTACATATTTAAAAAAATCATTCAGCCCGTTAAAATATTCATTACCTGTCCATAAAAGTTGTTTTTGTTCTTCGGTGAGTTCGAAAAACGGTTTATGAACAGGAAAATCAAATTTGTATGCATTCATTACAAGTTTATCTTTCCATTCGCTCATTTTTTCGCCCTTCCAACAAGCAACTGCTTCTTCAAAAATTGACAGATTTTTATTCGGGATCACAAGGTCTTCATCAATGCCGATAATATTTCCAAACCCCTCGCATGCTTTACATGCTCCATAAGGATTGTTAAAACTGAATAGATTTACCGACGGTTCCTCAAAAGTAATCCCATCCAGTTCATATTTACTGGAAAATATTTTTTGTTTATAATTTTCTTTATCAAAATATTTAATTACACATGAACCGTCACCTTCATAAAAGGCTGTTTGAACCGAATCGGCAATTCTTGAACTAAGGTCAAAATCATCAGATTTAATTAGCAGCCGGTCAATTACAATAAAAATCCCGTTTTGAATATTTAGTTTATTAATATCTTTTAAAACTTCGTCAATTCTAACAATATTATTTTTAATAAATACCCTGCTGAATCCTTGTTGTATCAGTATATTCAATTGTTCTTTTAATGTACTGTCATGTTTTAATTTTAATGGAGAAAGGATTATTAGCTTTGAATTTTCTTTTAATGATAAAATAAAATCCGTTACATTACTCACTGTATGGCGCTTCACCTGTTTTCCAGAAACCGGTGAATATGTTTTTCCTATTCTTGCAAAAAGCAGTTTTAAATATTCATAAATTTCGGTTGATGTACCTACTGTTGACCTCGGATTTCGAGAAATTACTTTTTGTTCAATTGCTATAGCCGGCGATATACCTTTTATGGATTCTACTTCAGGTTTACTCATTCT